>NZ_JBYIQX010000054.1:0-44206 GCF_057707805.1 Streptomyces sp. bgisy159
CCGTTCCCCCGCCCCCCGGGCCCCGGTCCCGCTGAGGCAACAGCGGGACCGGGCGAGCACAGCACCGCACCGTCCCATCGAGGAAGGAGAAACACCGTGCAGAAGGACATCATCCACAACGACCCGCTCGCCGGCGACGAGGAGAACCGCAAGCCGGGCATCGGCATCACGATCACGATCCCGTTCCGCAACGCCGACGAGGCCGACGACAACGAGGAGTGACCGCACCGCCCGGCCGGCCCGTGATCGCGCGGGCCGGCCGGGCTCGCCGCCCCTCCGCCCCGCCCGCCCACGCCCCCTCCCAAGGAGCCGTACGTGCGCGTTCTCCTCCTCAACATGCCGTGGTCCCCCATCGACCTGCCCTCCCTGGCCCTGGGCATCCTCAAGCGCAGTGTCGACGAACGCGTCCCGGGCGCGACGTGCGAAGTGCTGCACGCCAACCTGGAGTTCACCGACTGGATCACCCGGCGCACCGAGTTCTCCGCGGAGGACTACGAGTACTACGCGCTGTCCTCCTACTTCCTCGGCTGCGGCGACTGGGTCTTCTCCAGCGCCCTCTACGACGATCCCGCCTGGAAGGAGGACGAGTTCGCCAGGGTGATGAAGCCCAAGCTGCGGGCCTCCCGGATGCGGATGACCCGGCAACTGCACTCCGTGGTGCCGGAGTTCGTGGCGGAGATCGCGCAGCGGGTCGTCGACCTCGAACCCGACGTCGTGGGGCTGACGTCCACGTTCCAGCAGAACACGGCGGCCCTGGCGGCCGCCCGGCACATCAAACGGCTCGCCCCGCACACCGTGACGGTGATGGGCGGCGCCAACTGCGATGCCGAGCAGGGTGCGGCGGTGCACCGCAACTTCCCGTTCGTCGACTACGTGGTGCGCGGCGAGGGCGAGGACGCCTTCCCCCGGCTCCTGGAGGCGCTGCGGGACGGCACCCACACCGAGGCGGCGGCCGGCATCCCGGGACTGTGCCACCGCGCCGACGGCTCCTCGACGGCCAATCCGATGCCCACCGGCCCCCTGCCCCCCGCGGCCATCCTGCCCCCGGACTACAGCGGCTACTTCGAACGCCTCGCCGCCTCCGTGGCCCGCAACTGGGTCGAGCCGAAACTCGTCGTCGAGGGCGCGCGCGGCTGCTGGTGGGGGGAGAAGCACCACTGCACGTTCTGCGGCCTGAACGGCTCGTTCATGCAGTTCCGCAGCAAGAGCCCCGACACCTTCTACGAGGAGATCATGGGCCTGGCGGAGCGTCACCGCGTCCTCGACATGTACGTCGTCGACAACATCCTCGACATGCGTTACCTGTCCAGCGTCCTGCCCCGGATCATCGACAGCGGCTACGACCTGCGCATGCACATCGAGATCAAGGCGAACATGCGCCGTCCGCAGCTCCAGGTGCTCGCCGACGCCGGACTCATCTACGTCCAACCCGGCATCGAGAGCCTCAACAGCAGGGTCCTCGACCTGATGGACAAGGGGGTCAGCGGCTGCCAGAACGTGCGCATGCTCCGGGACGCGGCCGAGACGGGCCTTTCCGTGTCGTGGAACTACCTGCACGGCTTCCCCGGTGAGACGGACGACGACTACGACCCGGTGATCCGCCAGCTCCCCGCCCTGGAGCACCTCAACCCGCCCGTCGACCTGTCCGCGCGCATCGCCATCGAACGGTTCAGCCCGTACTTCAACCGGCCCGAACTCGGCTTCGCCGCGCTGCGCCCGGAGGAGCACTACTTCTTCACCTACGACCTGCCCGAGGAGGAGCTGTACGACCTGGCGTACGTCTTCCAGGCGCCGGAGCGCGGCATCCGGGGCGACACGGTGACCCGGCTCAACGACGCCATCGGAGCCTGGAAGAAACACCACACCGACGCCAGGCTCACCCAGACGGACCTCGGTGACGAGATCGTCCTGGTCAGCCGACGCCACTCGTTCGACTGGCGGACGCTGCGACTGACCGATCCGTTCCAGGTCGCGCTCTTCCGCCTGCTGGACCAGCCGCACTCGCCCGCGGCCCTGCACCGCAAGGTCACCGCCGACCCGGCGTTCGCCTCCCGCACCCTCGCCGACGTGCGGGACCTGCTCGACGAGTGGACGAACCTGGGCGTGACCTTCACCGACGCGGGCCAGTACGTGCACGTCGCTCCCGCGTCGGTCAACCAGAACCTGCTCAGGCTCGACTACATGAGCCATCTGCACGCCCGCCCCGACGCCGGTCCCGTGACCCGGACCGCCGAGGACCCGGCGCCGCGACCGGCCGCCTCCGCGTCGTCCCCGACCGCACCGGCCCCCGCCCTTCCCTGAAGCTCCCCTGACCTGACCTGACCTGACCTGACCTGAGCGGACCTGACCTGAGCTGAGGTGAGCGGACCGGCCGCACGAGCCCGCCCCGCAACTCTGAACTCTGACCGGAACCGATCGCCGCCGCCCGTAGCCCTGCTGCCCCGCTGCCCCGCCGCCCGACAGCGCACCCGCTCGCCCGAGACGTGCACCGACGAGGAGCCGCCATGCCGCCCGCCGCACCCGCCGCACCCGCCCTGACCGTCCTGGCTTGGCGCGATCACGACTCCGGGGCCCGGGAGCTGCCGGGCATGTCCCTGGGCCGGGTCCCCGTCGCGGCGGACCCCGGAGCCGCGGAGCGCCTGTGGGCCATGGGCGCGCGTCGCGCCGAACTCGACCGGCCCGTCGACCTGGCCACGCCCGGGCCGGCCGCCGCCCGCGCCGCGATCGACCGGCTGTGCCTGCTCCGCGACCTGACCGCACGGGCCGTCCAGGTCGACTGGGACCTCCGTCTCCCCCCGGACGACGCCGACCAGACCTGGAAGGTCCTGTCCCACCTGCAGCCGCCGCGGACCGTCACCGGTCTCACCGATCCCGACAGCGCCCTGCAGGCCTGGCGCACCCGCCACTACCTCTGCAAACTGGTCTGGCGCCAGGGCCCGGGCTTCCTCCAGATCCGCGACCGGCGCTGGGGTGACCTGCGGAGGTTCACCGCCGACGACCCCCGCTACCCGGCAGCGGTCTCCCGCCTCGACCGAGGTGCCGGCCCCGGGGACGTGCCCGCCGACATCCTTGCCGAACTCACCGCCGAACACCTCGTGCTGCGGGCGGACGACGTCGTCTGGTGGCTGCCCTACCGGGTGACCCGGTGGCTCCAGGAGGCGATGGCGATCTGAAGACCACGGCTACGGGAGGAGATGGCGACCTGGAGGAGATGGCGACCGGGAGACGACGGCGACGGGGAGGAGAGGGCGATCCAGGAGGCCCGGGCGGCCGGTGACGGACCTCGGCCCCGTCCTGTCCGTGCACTACCGCAAACCGGGCATATGTATCTAAGCTGAACCGACCCTCTGCCGGGACTGCGGCACACCCAGTGCCGCCGCCGCTGTCTGCCCAGAGGTTGAGCATGACCGGTTTCCGCCCACTCCCTCCGGCCCGCCCCGACTGGCGTGATCAGGCGGCGTGCGTCGGGGAGGATCCCGAGATCTTCTTCCCCCTGTCCGACTGCCTCGCTCCCGGTTCGGACGCCGCGTCGGCGTGCGCGATATGCCGCCGCTGTCCCGTCCTGACGGCCTGCCGCACCTGGGCCGTGGAGCACGGGGAGGACGACGGCATCTGGGGTGCCACCACGGCCGCCCAGCGCCGCGCCCTCAGACGGGCCACGACGGACGGCGGCGTCGTCCGACGGTCACCGCCCTGACCCGCCTACAGACGGCGAGGGGCACGGGAGGCGCGGCCCCGGGCGGCCTCCCGCCAGCGCCCCCCAGACGCTGAGCCCAGGTCCGGCCGGGCGGCGGAATCCACCGATCGGTTGCAGGGAAACCGCCGCGAGTTCCACGCCGTCCCGGACTCCGGCCCCGCCGCACGGCGTCCGAAGCGTGCCTCGGGGCTGCGTGCGCGCCTCTTTCACGCCGCGTCGCCCGGGTACCCGGCGCCACGACAGCAGCGCCGTCGTGAGGGGACGCCACGACCATGACGCAACCGCAGCACACCGCCCCGGTGGCCCTGATTCCGGGCGAGATCGCCACCCCGATGACCGGTCAGGAGGACGCCGACGTCCACGCGGAGCGACGCCCCGGCGTGCCGCTGAGCCGCCCCGGCGACGCACGTGAGGTGGCCGCCGTGATCGCCTTCCTCGCCGGCCCCGACGCGTCGTACGTCACGGGCGCCTCCTGGGTCGTGGACGGAGGGATGCTGCGGATGGGCCCGCAGGCCGGCAGCCGTCTCCCCGACGACAGTTGGCGGCGGCCCTGAGGCGTGGTTCGCCTGGCCCCCGGGCCCGGCCTCGGCAGCCGCCGCGGTGGTGGGAGAGGACGTCCCAGTGGTTGCCCTCCTCGCCGTGGACGTTGCCGGAGCCCGACCGCCACTGGGAGCGCCGTCGCCGCACAGCCCGATGCAGGTGAAGCTGTTCCTCATGTAGTTGTCGAGGCAGGTGTACTTGCTGTGGAAGACCGCGTCCCCCGCCCGTCAGAAGGCGTACCGGATCCGCAGCCAGGGAGCGTGCGCGGCCACCAGCTCGCGCAGTTCGTGTACCGCCCGCGCCTTCACCGGACCGCGGTAGCGGACGTTCAGGGCGCCGTTCTCCGAGCGCTTGGCCTGCTGCAGCGAGGGCTGCCAGAGCCGTCCCTCACCCCGGGGATGCCACCCGAGGTTGACCTCGTGCAACTCCCGGTTGTGGGTGAGCATGATGACCTCGGCTGCCGCCTGGCGTCTCACCCGCTCCGGCAGGACGTCGTCGAGCTCGTCGAGCAGCCCGGCCCACGCCGTCCGCCAGCCGGGCCGGAGCACGACGGGGGAGAGGTTGAAGTGGACCTCGTAGCCGGCGTCGAGGAAGTCGGGGGCCGCCGCGATCCGCTCGGTGACCGGTGAGGTGCGCACGTCGAGCAGCCGCGAGTCGTCCGGCGGCATGACGGAGAAGCGGATCCGGGTCCGCCCGCGCGGGTCGAGGGCAAGGAGGTCCGGATTGACGAACTTCGTGGCGAACGACGCCTTGGCGGTCGGCCAGTGCCGGAAGGCGCCCACCAGATCCGCGGTGTTGTCGCAGATCAGAGCGTCCACGGAGCAGTCGCCGTTCTCCCCGATGTCGTACACCCAGGCGGTGTCGTCGCACTGGTTCGGTTGCGGCTTCCTGCCCTGGCGTGCGATGTGCCGGCCCAGGTGGGCGATGATCCGGTCGATGTTGGTGAACACGGTGACCGGGTTGGCGTAGCCCTTGCGCCGCGGAACGTAGCAGTACACGCAGGCCATGGCGCAACCGTTGGAGGCGCCGGGCGCGATCCAGTCGGCGGACCGCCCGTTGGGGCGTGTCGTGAGCGTCTTCTTCTCGCCGAGGACGAGCGTCTCCCCCTTCACCCTGACCCAGCGGTCCACGTTGCCCTCGTTGCCGTGCAGACCGGGAATGCCCCAGTGGGAGTCGACCTCGGTCACCCGGGCCTGCGGGAACCGCTCCAGGACCTGCCGGCCGCGCGCCGAGGCGGCGGCCGCGGGCTCAGCGTAGATCTCCCGGACGGGCAGCAGGCGACGCGCGACGTCGCCGTCGCGGAAGGCCGGCCCGGTGCCGGCGACGGCCGGGCTCGGCGGCCCGAGGGCGTCCAGGTCGAACAGCGCGTCCGACCCGGGGTCCCACGCGTCGGGCGAGTGCCGCATCACAGACTCCAGGGACAGAAAACAGGGTCAAGGACAGAAACCGGAACTGGGCCAGGGGCGGGAACGGGGGAGGGGACACGGGTGCGTCGCGGCGGCGCCGTGGCTGCGCCCGTGCTCCCTCGCGGCGGGACCGACCAGTCTACGGCGGGCGGCCGGGGGAGCGCCCGAGCGGCGTGCCCACCTCGCCGCGGCAGGGGCGGCGCCCGGAGGAGCGCCGTATCCGGAACCGGCTGCCGTCCCGTACGCCGCCCGGCCGATTGTCAGTGCCGTCCTGCATGATGCGCACAACCTGATCGACATCGGCGGAGCCGGGTAGACGACTGTGACGACCCCGGCTCAAGGAGGACACCTCATGCGGCCCGTTGCGGACCCGGCACCGTCGCTCGGCGCCGAACAGGCGCTGCCCCGCCCGGCGATGATCTTGGCGTATCGGGGCCGGTCGCCGGTTCCGCTCAGCCCCGCCCGCGCCGACCTGCTGAGGCTCATCGCCGACCCCGCCACCCCCGTCTTCCTCACGGTCCACGCGGGCGGCCGCCGGAGGTACGGCTACTGGCAGCCGGTCGACGGTCCGGGCGGCCGGGGGAGATGCTACGCGGCGCTGCCCACCGACGCGTGCGACACCTTGCACCGCGCCGGCCGCATCACCCTGGGCGAAGCGGTCGTCGATCCTGCCAAGACGACGTACCGCGTCCGGGCGGTGAGCGGTACGGCGGGGGCCTGGCGCGCGCCCCGAGCGCACCGCCGGACCGCGTGAGGAGACGGGAGCAGCACACCTGAGCGCGCCGGGCGGCCCGCGGGAGAGCCGGCCCTCGGGATGCCGGACGGCGCAGGGACCCTCACTCCGGGACCACAGCCGCGTCAGTGCGGAAAGCCGAGAGCTGGGGCAACGGCCCCCGAGCCGTGAGGCGGTATGGACGACGACGAGCGCGACGACACCTGGACGAGCTTCCGCGAACTGGTGAACATGACACCGGCGGAACTGGAGAAATGGCTCTCGACCGACCGGTCTCAGGAAGCCGGGCAGCACCAGGACGGCGGAGAGTCGACCGGACACGCCTCCGGGCGCAGGATCGTGAACATCCTCCGGGCGAAGAAGGGCGACCTGTCGGACGACGACTACCGGCACATGCGCAAGGTCGTGGGCTACATCCGGCGGCACCGGGCCCAGCGTCCCTCCGGGGACGTGAGCGGGACGCGATGGCGGTACTCGCTGATGAACTGGGGCCACGACCCGCTCGAGTGATCTGATCCGCGGCGTGCCGTCCGCGGGCGCGGAGCCCGATCAGCTCTCCCGCATCCACGCCCGGGTGCCGAACGAGGCGCACGACCGGGAGGCGGCCTGCGCGGCCTCGCGCAGGCCCTCGACGAAGATTTGTGTGGTCAGGGCCTTCCCGGCCGTCGTTCCTCGCCGGGCGAGGTGACGGGTCAGGGCACCGTGCAGGACGTCCCCGGCGCCCAGCGTGTCCGCGACGGGGACGCTCGGCACGGCGACGGTACCGCTGCCGTCCGGCCCCGCCCACACGATGGGCTCGCCGCCCCGGCTCACCGCGGCCCAGGTGACCCCGTGCCGGCGCAGGAAGCGCAGCGTCTCGGCCGGGCCGCCCACTCCCGGCGGGTGGAAGTCGGCGGAGCACACGGCCACGTCGATCGCTTCCAGCAGGTCGCCCAGACCGGGTTTCCAGCTGCCCCCGTCGAGGACGGTCGGCCGCCGTGCGGCGGCCGCGGCGCGCGCGGCGGCTGTCGCCAGCCGCGGGTGGTGGCCGTCGAACTCGACGACGTCGCAGGCCGCCACCATGGCGTCGAGGTCCGGCGGCGGGCTGACCCGCTGCCCGGTGGCGTTCGTCGAGGCGACGGCGCGCTCCCCGCTGGCGGCGGTCACCAGGATGGAGGACACGGCCGGTGGCGCCGACGACCGGGCGGCCAGGTCGGTGACGGTCACCCCCCGCTCGGCGAGGTCCGCCGCGGCCGCCTGGCCGAGCGGATGGCGGCCGATCGCGGTGAGGAGCGTGGCGGTGCCGCCCAGGTGTGCGAAGGTCACCGCCGCGTTCGCGGCCGGCCCGCCCGCCGCCACCACTTGACGACGAGCCGTCAGCTTCTCGTTCGCTCGCGGCACGTGGTCCACCAGCTGGACCACGTCCAGGGTGCAGAGCCCGACGAACAGACCGACGGGGCGTCGCCCAGCGGGCACTTCCTCACTCACCTGCGCCTCTTCCTGTCCGGGCGGGCGGCCGGGCCACGGCCGCCGCGCTGCCGCGCCGCCGCCCTGCCCCTTGCCCGGCGTGAGGGGGCGGGCCGACGGCGAGGCCGTCGCACCAGTCTCGCCCCCGCTCCGTCCCCTGACCAGCACGCGCCGCCGTGTGACGGCCGCCCGGCCGTGGCCGGGGAAGGCGGACCACGCCGGAGGCGGCCGGCGTGGTCCCGGAAGTCAGTAGCCGTAGATCATCTTGTAGGCGACCTCGGGGAGGAACTGTCCGGCCGAGGAGCCGCCGCCCACACCGCAGTTACCGTCGGACTCGCCCGGCGCCTTGATCCACAGAAGCATCTCCGCGCCGCCGCCGAGCCGGGTGGGCGTGCCGATGCGGCGGCCCGAGGGATTGCACCACTGGCCGTTGGAGCCGTTGCCGTTGCGGCTGGTGTCCACGACGAACGGCTTCGTGTAGCCGTAGCGGGCGCTCAGCTCGCCGTTGACGGCGTTGCCGAAGGCGGTGTTCTCGGCCGTGGTGAAGTAGTTGGAGACGTTGAGGGAGAAGCCGTGAGCCTGCCGGAGGCCGGCTTCGTGCAGCCGACGGGCCATGGTCGCCGGGCTCGTCCAGCCCGGGTTGCCGGCGTCCAGGTAGACCCAGGTGTTGGGGGCCTGACGGCTGAACTCGGCCAGGGCGCCGGTGAGCATGCCCTCCCGCTCGTCGATCTGAGCCTGCGTCATACAGCCGTAGTCGCCGAGCGAATCGGGTTCGAGGATGACGACGGCCGGGCGGTGCGCGATCCCGCCGGCGAACTGGGCGATCCAGTTCGCGTAGGCGGACGGCGAGGCCGCACCGCCCGCCGAGTGACCGCCGCAGTAGTCGCGGTGGTAGATGTTGTAGGCGACGAGGACGGGCAGCTTGTCCCAGTGATCCGCGGCGCCCACGTACGCACCCGTGGCGGTGCCGATGGTGCCGCTCCAGGAACCGAACCAGCGCGCCATCGGGGTGTTGGCGAGGGCGGATTCGATGGCGGGCGCCCGGCCGTCGCCGGAGTTGGCGGCGACCCATCGTCTGGCGCTGGAGTTGGGGTCCACGTAGAACCCGCTGGTCATGGTGGTCGGATCGGCCGCGTGGGCGGACGGCGCTAGGGCGAGCGCCGATGGCAGGGCCAAGAGCGCTGCCGCCAGAGTGCGGAGTCTGCGGCGCATGACGGTACCTCGGTTTCCTGGCAGGGATGCGTCGCGCGCTCTCGTCCCGAGCGTGCGACACGCTGAAGGAAGTGCGGTGGTACGAATCGCTGCGAGCGCTTCTGGTGGAAGCGCTCCCAGAAGCGGTGGCCTCTTCTGGGTGTGATCGGTATGGTCAGGTCGGCCGATCCAGCTGTCAAGAACCTCGGTCGGCCGTCTTCGGCCGTCCTCGGGCGCGGGGCCGATTCCGGTGCGTTCTGGAAGCGCTCCCGGTACCGGCCGGGTAGGAGTTCCGACGGGTGGCAGGCGTACGGGGCGGGGTGAGAAGCTTCCCGTCCGATCGAGCGGAAGGCTCATGCTCATGGCAGAGGACGTTGCGCGGCGGCGGCCGACGCTGGAGGAGGTGGCCGAACTCGCGGGCGTCTCCCGCTCCGTGGCCTCCCGCGCCCTGAACAACGCCCCGCACGTCAGCCGCGCCAAACGCGAGGCGGTCGAACGGGCCGTGCGGCGCCTCGGCTTCGTGCCCAATCCCACCGCCCGTGCGCTGGCCACCCGGCAGACGGGAGCGGCGGCCCTGGTCGTCTCGGGAGAGGAACCGTCGATCTTCGCCGACCCCTTCTTCGCCCAGGTGATCGCCGGGGCGTCGGCCGCCCTGGAGGAGTCCGACCTGTACCTGATGCTGTGTCTGGCCGCTTCCGACCGAAGCCGCAAGCGGGTGGAGGAGCTCTTCCGTTCCAAGGGGGCCGACGGCGTCATGCTGATGGCGCTGCGCGAGGACGACCCGCTGGTCCGGATGGCCGAGGACGCCGCGATGCCCGTCGTGTTCGGGGGCCGCCCCGTCGGATCGGCGCCCCGGTGGTACGTGGACGTCGACAACGTCGGCGGGGCGCGCGAGGCGACCGAGTACCTGATCTCGCGGGGCCGCACCCGGGTGGCCGTGATCTGCGGACGGCTGGACACCGAGGTGGGGCGCGCCCGCTATCGCGGCTACCGGGACGCCATGCTGGGGGCCGGTCTCGAACCGTTCCCGCCGAGGGAGGGGGACTTCACCGAGCCCAGCGGGGCCGCCGCCATGGCGGCGCTGCTGGCGGACCGCCCCGACCTGGACGGGCTGTTCGCCGCCAACGACAACATGGGCGCCGGTGCGCTGCGCACGCTGCGCGAGGCCGGCCGCGCGGTGCCCGCCGACGTCGCCGTGGTCGGCTTCGACGACCTGGCCGTGGCCCAGGTCGCCGATCCCCCGCTCACCACCGTCCACCAGCCGATCCAGGGGCTCGGCCGGGAGATGGCGCGGATGCTCGTCGCGCTCGTCAGCGGGGCGGATCCCACCCCGCTGGTCCTGCCCACCCGTATGGTCGTCCGTGCCAGCACCTGACGGCCCCGGCCGTCGGCGCCGTCCTGCCCGGGCGCCATCAGCGGACAGGTGATCACGTAGGCAAGCCGGGCCGATCCGCGGTCTGCTCCGCCCTCTTCCCGTCCCGCCCTCGGTCCGGTCCTGCCTCCGGTCCCGCGACCTGCTCCGGCCGCCTCCGGTCCCGCCACCCCCGGTCCCGGCGCCCCCGTCGTCCGTCGGATTGCATCAAACCTCGGGCCGACCGATCGCCTCGGACCCCGGGCTGCCGAGCGGTTCCACGGCCAGGTGCCGTCACCGACGCCCCGGAACCCGTGGGGCAGACAGGGGCGTCCCGTCCGCCCGGGGCCAAGCCGTCGCGCGCGTCCGCGTCCTCAGCGCGAGCGTTTCGCTCCCGGCGCCGGCGCGGCCGGGGGCATCGGCGGCAGACCGGCCGCGAGGTCCGGCAGCAGGACGGGCTCCAGCCGGACCCGGTCCTGGGCGGCGAGATACCGTCCGAGTTCCGGCGGCCGGTACGCGGCGTCGCGGTCGTGGCGCTCCTTGGCCGGCACCGCCAGGAACTCGTTCCCGTCCGGCTCGTTCCGGTCGTTCACCGCGCCGCCCAGGGGCCGGTGGAAGGGCCTGGACAGCACGAACAAGGCGGTGCGGGACTCGTGCAGCCGGCCCGCGCCGTCCGGCTGGACCCGGAAGTCGGTGCTCCGCCGCGGTGCCATCGCCTGCGGCCCCTGCGCACTGAGGGCCTGGGGGTCGAACGCCAGCCCGTAGCGCCGAGCCTGGTCCACCATCCACAGCAGGGCGATGTCGGACAGCCCCGTCTCCTGGTACCCGCCGCCCACATCGCAGTGCACCCCGGCGAACCACACCTGCTTCAACTCCTGCCCCTGCCGGGCGGCGTCGGGCCGCTGGTGCCACAACGTCGGCCGGAACGCCGAGCGCTTCTCGTCGACGGCCAGCGCGTGGAAGGCACCGTCGACCCAGCCGCTCAGCTCGGTGTCGTGGAAGGCCCAGCGGCGGTTGAACCGGTTCACCACGGGTTGCAGCGCGGCCGCGTCCGGGAGGGGGATGCCCAGCGCGCCGACGGTGTCCCACACCCCGATGAAGCGGATCCGCGTCTCGTGGGCGTAGGAGCGGCGGAACAACGTGGACGCCGTGCCGTTCGGTCGCTCGAGCCGGTCGCGGTAGAGGGACCACGCCTGGCGCGCCCGGCTCACGTGCTCCCGGCGCAGGATGCCGCTGTTGCGCACCAGTCCGGCCAGACTGCGGGCGGTGAACGCGCCCCGGCTGAAACCGAAGAGGAACAGTTCGTCGTCCGGTTCGTACGACTCCACGAGGAACCGGTAGGCGTCGGCGACGTTGCGCGACAGTCCCACGCCGAAGGCCCCACCGCGCAGGCGCTCCGAGCGCCGCGTGCCGACTCCGGCATGGTAGTAGGTCCGCTGCTCCTTCCCACCGGCGGACCCCTGGCGCACCGACAGGGCGACCTTGGCCACGTTCGTCCTGCTGGGTTGGTCGGCGAAGTTCCACGTGCCGTCGCAGCAGACGACCAGACGCTTGGCCATGACCATCCCTCCTCGCGAAAGCGTGGAGTGGGGGAGTGGCGTCCAGCACCACCCCCATCCTTTCACCGGCCGGCCGACCCCGCCATGTGAGGGAGGCGGTGCCCGACGCCACCGCGGCCGTCGCGGCCGTCCGCAGACGACGGCGCCACCGCGCACTCGGCGGGACGGTCACCGTTCGCCCGCCGCCGAGCCACAGTGTTAGAAAGGGGACATGGGCGGACGGTCGCGCTGGTCCCGAAAGAGGGCGGCGCCGCCGCCGAGCGGCGCACGGCGGCTGCGTGATCGGGCTCGCTCACCGAGAGGCCGACGACGGCGCGGAGAGCGGGCCGACGGCGGTGCGCGGCCACCGTCCGCGGCGCCCAGGCCGTCGCCGGCGCGCAGGTTGCCGGCCGCCCTGAGCGTGCGCACGTTCGCCACGCAGGTCTTCCTGCTCCAGGCGCTGATCATGCTCATCCTCGTCGCGGCGGCCGCCGCCGCCCTGGTGGTGCAGAGCCGCTACGACGGCGAGCGCGCCGCCGAGAACCGCAGTCTCGCCGCCGCCGAGGCGTTCGCCCACGCGCCCGGCACCGCCCTGGCGCTGCGTTCCTCGAACGCCGCCGCCCTCCTGCAGGAGCCGACCGAACGGGCCCAGGCGGGGACCGGCGTGGACTTCATCTCCGTCCTCGACAAGCGCGGCCTGCGGATCGCCGCCTCCGATCCCTCCCTCGTCGGCACCCGGGCCGAGGGGGTGGAGCGGGCCGCCGCCGGCGAGGCCTTCACCGAGACCTTCCGCGGCGAGCCGGTCGACGCCGTGCGCGCGGTGGTGCCCGTCACGGATGCCAGCCGGCGGGTGGTCGGCATGGTCAGCGCCGGGATCCGCGTCGCGACCCTCGGGCACGTGGTGAACCAGCAGCTACCGGTCATGCTGGGTTCGGCGGCCGGGGCACTGGTGCTCGCGACCGGCGGCGCGGCCCTCGTCGGCCGGCGGCTGCGCCGGCAGACGCACGGCCTCGGCCCCGCCGAGATGACCCGGATGTACGAGCACCACGACGCCGTCCTGCACGCCGTGCGCGAGGGCGTGCTCATCGTCGGCGGCGACGGACGGGTCCTGCTCGTCAACGACGAGGCCCGCCGCCTGCTGGACCTGCCGGAGGAGACCGACCAGGGGTACGTCACCGACCTGGGTCTGGGGCCGACGCTGACCCGGACCATGACCTCGGGTGAGGCCGTGTCCGACCAGGTCATCCCGGCCGGGGACCGGCTGCTGGCGGTCAACATCCGGCTCACCGAGCCCTACGGCGGCGGCCAGGGCCTGGTGGCGACCTTCCGCGACACCACCGAGCTGAGCGCCCTGTCCGGCCAGGCCGAGGTGGCCCGCGGCCGGCTGACCCTGCTCTACGAGGCCGGCGTGCGAATCGGCACCACGCTCGATGTGCGGCGCACCGCGGAGGAACTCGCCGACGTCGCGGTCCCGCGCATGGCCGACTTCGTCACCGTGGAACTGCTCGACTCCGTCCTGCGCGGCGAGGAGCCCACCGGCGCCGTGACCCGGATGCGGCGCACCGCGCTGAGCGAGACCCGGACCGGGCACCCGCTGCAGGCGGTCGGCGACCTGATCCGGTTCGTGGTGGCCGACACCCCGATGGTCGCGGCGCTCTACGGCGGCCGGGCCGTCCTGGTGCCGGACCTGCACACCGCCGAGGACTGGCGGGCCCACGACCCGCAGGGCGCCCGGCGGGCCCTGGAGTACGGCATCCACTCGCTGATCACCGTGCCGCTGCGGGCCCGCGGCGTGGTCCTCGGCATGGTCAACTTCTGGCGTGGCGAAGGCTCCCCGGCGTTCGAACAGGAGGACATCGCCGTCGCCGAGGAACTGGTGGCCCGGGCGGCCGTCGCCATCGACAACGCCCGCCGCTACTCCCGCGAGCACGCCATGGCGGTGACCCTGCAGCGCAGCCTGCTGCCCCGCGACCTGCCGGAGCAGGACGCGCTGGAGGTCGCCTGGCGGTACCTGCCGGCCCAGTCCGGTGTGGGCGGTGACTGGTTCGACGTCATTCCGCTGCCCGGGTTCCGTGTGGCACTGGTCGTCGGGGACATCGTCGGCCACGGAATGCACGCGGCGGTCACCATGGGCCGGTTGCGCACCGCGGTGCTGAACTTCTCCTCCCTGGACCTCGCCCCGGACGAACTGCTCGGCCATCTCGACGAGATGGTGGCGCGGCTGGACGCCCAGGCGGAGACGGCCGAGGGCGCTCCGGAGCCGCTCACCGGCACCACCTGCCTGTACGCCATCTACGACCCGGTCAGCGGCCGGTGCACCCTCTCCCGTGCCGGGCACCTGTCGCCGGCGGTCGTCGACCCGCGCGGCCGGGTGACCTTCCCCGACATCCCCCTCTCACCGCCGCTCGGCGTGGGCGGCTACCCGTTCGAGTCCGGAGAGCTGCGGCTGGCCGAGGGCAGTCGGCTGGTGCTGTTCACGGACGGGCTGGTCGAGGACCGGGGGCGGGACATCGACGAGGGTCTCGACCTGCTGCGTGGGGCCGTGCCCCGGCCGGACGGCACACCGGAGGAGACCTGCCGGGTGCTGATGGAGACGATGCTGCCCGCCCACCCCAGCGACGACGTCGCGCTGCTGGTCGCCAGGACGCGGCTGCTCGACCCCTCCCGGGTGGCCACCTGGGACGTGCCGTTCGACGTGACGGAGGTCTCCCGGGTCCGCGCGAATGTCGGCCGCCGGCTGCTGGAGTGGGGTCTGCAGGAGGTGTCGTTCAGCACGGAACTCATCCTCAGCGAACTCCTCACCAACGCCATCCGCTACGGCGCGCCGCCGGTCTCGGTGAGGATGCTGCTCGGCCGCACCCTGGTGTGCGAGGTGGCGGACGGCAGCAACACCTCGCCGCGGCTGCGCCGGGCCGCCATCACCGACGAAGGCGGCCGCGGCCTGTTCCTGGTCTCGCAGTTCGCGGAGGGCTGGGGCACCCGCTACGAGGCCCACGGGAAGGTGATCTGGGCCGAACAGAACCTGGGCGGCGCCGCCGGGCCCCCGGACATGACGGCACTGATCGACGAGATGGCCTGGTGAGCGGCCGGCCCGCCCGGCGGGTCAGGCCTCCAGGGTGACGGTGCCGAGCCGAGCGGTCACGGCCGGGTCGCGGTGGTCGAAGAACAGCGACGACCCGGTGTCCAGGGCGGCGACGGCAGCCATCTGGTCCGCGGTGAGTTGGAAGCCGAAGACGTCGAGGTTCTCGGCCATCCGCTCGGCGCGCACCGACTTGGGGATGACCACGACATCGCGTTGGACGAGCCAGCGCAGCACGACCTGCGCCACCGACCGGCCGTGCGCCGCGGCGATCTCCTTGAGCACCGGGTGCGTGAAGAACTGGTTGCGGCCCTCGGCGAACGGCCCCCACGACTCGATCTGCACGCCGCGCCCGCGCATGAGTTCCTGGTACTGCGTGCGCTGGAAGAAGGGGTGGGTCTCGATCTGGTTCACCGCCGGGGTGATCTCGTTGTGGTCGATGAGGTCCACCAGGCGGTCCGGGTAGAAGTTCGACACGCCGATGGCCCTGACCAGGCCCTCACGGTGCAGGCGCTCCATGGCGCGCCAGGAGCCGTAGACATCGCCGTAGGGCTGGTGGATCAGATACAGGTCGAGGTGGTCCAGACCGAGCTTGCGCAGCGAGGTGTCGAAGGCGCGCGCGGCCCTGTCCTCGCCTGCGTCGGAGGACCACAGCTTGGTGGTGACGAAGAGTTCCCCGCGGGGGATGCCGCTGCGGCGGATCGCGCGGCCGACGGCCTCCTCGTTGCCGTAGGCGGCGGCGGTGTCCAGCGACCGGTAGCCGGCCGCGAGGGCGTCGCTGACGGCCCGCTCGGTCTCCTCCGGCGGGATCTGGTACACGCCGAAGCCGAGGATCGGCATCTCGACGCCGTTGTTCAGGGTGACGGTCCGCACGGAATTCTCTCCCACGCTCGTAGGCGGTCGGTGGACGGTCACCCGCCGCACGGCGGCGCCTCGCGGCCGGTACGCCGACCGGCGGCTTGCGGCGCCCCGCGCGGCGAGCGGTTGTCGGCGGTGCCGTCCCGGCCAGAAGGTCGGGGCGGGACGGACGACGCCCCGGCCGCGTGTCCACCCGGCCGAGGCACGCACCGGCCGCGCCCCGCGGGCAGCGGTGGGCCGGCCGCTTGACGGGTCAGGAGCGTCCCCTGGCCATCGCCGTCGTCATCAGGCCGAGGACGACCGCGACGCCTCCGGTGATGGAGTTGCTGACGATGGTTCCCGTCGTCGTCGAGGCGTTCTGCATCACCCACGGCGCGATCACGGCCCAAGCGCCGATTCCGGCCGCCGCCCAGCCCATGCCGAAGGTGCGCTCGAAGGCCGAGCCGAAGCCCAGGGCCAGGACGGCCAGGGCGATCCCGGTGACCAGGTTGCTGACGGCCAGCGGGTTGCCGTTGAAGCCGATCACCCAGGGGGAGATGGCCAGGTACAGGCCGGTGAGGAGAGTCAGCCCCTCCGTCGCCTGCGCGGCGGGTTGCACCGACACCTCGGCTGCCCGGGCGCGCATGGCCTGGATGTCAGGGTGTTCCTCGATGCGCGAGTGCATGGCCACGTCGTCACCTGCTTCCTTTCCTCGGCGGATCTTCCTTATCTCCCGCGTATCCGAGGAAAGGTGAGCCAACCATGCTTCTGCGGGACGATTCTGCACCAGGTGTCACGATCCGATCACGCCGTCGCCGAGCCGCTCACCGGGCCGGGAACCGCAGGGTCTCGTGCTCGTAGTCCACGGTCACGTTGCCGAACGCGCTGAGGACGTCGGAACCCAGCAGGCCCTGGATGCCGGGTGCGCCCCGGGGCGTGTCCACGTCGATCACGGTCACCTCGGCCGGATCGAGCTCGACCTCGCCGGCCTTCCACTCGGACACCTTCACCACGGGCACGGTCCGCGTACCGGTGACACCGGTGACGGCCTGGCGCTCGCCGGTGCGCGGCAGACCGAGTTCACGCACCACGTCGTCGTCGACGGCGCTCGCGGAGGCGCCGGTGTCCAGGACGAACCGGAGGGGCCCCTCGCCCTGGATGGTCACCGGCACGAACACGATGACCTGCCCGTCGTTCTCCACCACCGACAGCGGGATCTGCCGATCGCCCGCCGTCACCGCCGGGGACGTGGCCGAGGCGCCCCCGCCGGGCTCGCCGCCGACGCATCCGGCGGCCACCAGGACGGCCGTCACGCACAGGGCCGGCACACCTGCCGGGCTTCGGAGGAAGGCCATGGCTCGCCTCCTCGTCACCGGGACTGTCCCGCTGCCGGAGTCCCCGTGAGGATCCGCCCCAAACGGCCGGGCCGCTGTTTCGCCGCGGGACGGCGTACGGGGTGACGGCGGCACGGCGGTACACCGGGAAGCGGAGCGCTCCGCCAGGGGGAACCGCCGGTCAGGGCGCCTCGGCGGTCAGCGCGTGCTGGTCGGTGAGGGCGATGGCCAGTGATCCGGCGGCCGTCGGATGCAGGGGGGCGCGGTCCGTCGGCCCCTGTACGTACGGCTGCGCGCTGCACAGACCGTGCCCCGTGAAGTCCGGCCGCACCGCCGGGAAGCCCGCGGCCTCGGCCCCCTCCCGCAGCACGGTGTTGAGTGCGGCCAGCCGCGAGCGCAGCGTCCGCACCTTCCGCTCGGTGAGGTGCTCCGCGCGCAGGCAGCCGACATCCGGTCCGAACGGGTCGTAGTACTCGTTGACCAGGACGGCAGGGTGCCCGGGGAGGGCGGCCAGCTGGCGCAGCAGCCGACGGTAGTCGAGGGCGAACCGGGCGAGACGGTCCTGGAAGAAGGCGGTGGTGGCACGGTCGTCGCAGGTGGGGGAGGTTGCGCACAGACCGACCAGGTCCGCCCAGCGCACATCGTTGGCCCCGACACTGACGATCACGTAGGAAGCTTCCGTCGCCCGCCGCGCCTGGGCCAGCTGCGGCGGCGCCACCTGGTCGCCGACGATCTGCACGCCGAGGATGCCGTCGCGGACGGTGGCGCCGGCGCAGGCCAGGTTGAACACGTCCCAGCCGTTGGCGCGGGCCAGCGCCCGCGGGTAGGAGTCCGCGCTGCGTCGGCACGCCGCGTCGAGCGCGGTGGGGTCGGGCAGCGGGCCGTTCCCGGTGCCCGCCGCGGTGGAGTCGCCCAGGACCACCGCTCGGACGTCGCCCAGCGCCGCCCCCTCGGCCCGGGGCACCGGGGCCAGCGGGCTCTTGCCCACCAGGTCCTCCAGGGACCGCACCTGGCGCAGCGCCCGCGGCGTGTCCGAGGCCAGCAGATAGAAGCCGACGGCGTTGACCGCGGCCACCAGAGCCACACCGCCGGCCAGCACCAGGGCGACACGGCGCGGGGGCATGCGGCGCAGCCCCGTCCAGGCGGCCAGGGGCAGCACCACCAGACCGGCGGCGATCAGGGTCTCCCAGGCCCCGTAGCGCAGCCAGCCGGCCGCCAGCTTCCGGCCGACGTCCAGGGTGAGCCGATCATGGTCCCCGGACCGCAGGAGCCGGGCCACCTCGGCGTCCTCCTTGATGTGGGCGAGTTCCAGCCGGGGCCTGATCGGGCCGTCGAAGTCAGGTTGGGTGGGGATGCTCTGGCCGAACAGATCGAGCTGCCCCGGGCCGGACAGACTCCACTCCAGCGGCGCGGCGCCCACCCGTACCGTCTGACCGGCCGCGGACACCGGTTGCAGCGGAGTGATCCGTACCGCCAGCCACACCGCGGCCAGCGCCAGGGCCGAGAGGCCGAGGAGACGCAGGGAGGCGGCCGCGATCCGCCGCCGCGTCCCGCGACCCTGTCGTGGGGTCGGCCGGTGCCGCCGCGACCTCATCGGGCCCGGGTCCGTCCCTGTGCCGCCGGCCGGTGCGACAGGCCCGCGGCCGGCGGCGGGAGTGTGCCGGGCGGCACGTCACCGGGGGCCCGCGTCGGCCGCCGGCGCCGCTCCATCCGTGTCACCCGCCGGGGGAGGGAGAGGTGAGCCCCGGCTCCTGGGTGGCTTCCCGGTCGACGTAGGTGGGGAGCTGGGCGTGGGCCTGCAGGGCGATCTCGCCGGCTCGTTCGAAGCGCAGGGTGATCCACACGTAGTCCCCGGCACGGATCTCCTGGCGCAGGCCCCTGAGCAGCAGGTGAGGGTTGCCCTTCTTCAGCTCGACGAGACGGCCGGTGGGTACCTCGACGGGGCCCCGCACGGTGCCGTCCGCGGACACGATGTCCACGGACTGGGCGGCGGTCGTCTCCGCGCCGAGCAGCCGGTCGGGCTGCTGCCCCTGATCGAACAGCCAGGCGTAGAAGGGGGCGTCGTCCCCCCTCTCCCAGGGGCCGTCGGTGGGCTCTGCGATGTGCCCGTACCGGATCAGAACCGATCCCACACGTGCGTTGGCACCCGGCGGGTTGTGTGTGATGTCGTCGTCGGCGGAGCATCCCGCCACGCCCACGGTGGCGAGACAGCCCGCCGCGACGACGGCGACCGCTCTCCGCCACGGTCCAGCGATCCTCACGCGCATGACTGCCACCTTCCTCCGGCACCGTCCGGACGCTCTCGGTTCACCCGCCGACACTTGTGCCTGGCCCCCGTCCCCTGCGTGTCTGTGCCGGTGCGGCTTCCGGGACTTACCGGCCTGCTCGCCACATGCGCGGAGCCGGAAATGGCCTCTGAGACGCGGCGGCCGGCCCCGAAGCCTGCCCGGCGCCCGGCTGCCCGCCTCACCCGGAGCGTCGCAGCACCGCAGCCATGCCGCCGCCGTGCCGCGGCCACCGGCCGGCGGCCGGCCGTCGGCGCAGGCTCCCGGCGATCGCCGTACCTGCGGTGGTGGCCACGGCAGCCCCCACGGCGAGCGGCCGGCGGTGACGGGACACCCAGAGCTGGAGACTGCGCGCATGGGCCTCGCTGTCGAACTCCCCGTGCGCCCCGTGGTCGGTTCCCTCGGCGTTGTCCGCGGGCTCCCACAGGTTGGCCGGGCGCGACGGGTCCACCGGGTCGTCGGTCTGCTGCCCGCCGTACCCGCTGCGCGCCAGATACCGGTCGAGCAGGCCGGGAACGACCTTCTGGGCGAGCAGGGTGGCGACCGTGGAACCGCCGACCCAGTACTCGCGTCGGCCGGGGTGATCGGCGGCGTACAGGATGCCCCGGGCGGCGACCTCCGGCTGGTAGACGGGGGCCACCGGGCGCGGATGCCGGGGCAGACGGGTGCGCACCCAGGTGAACTGGGGGGTGTTCAGGCCGGGCAACTGCACCATCGTGACCCGCACTCCACTGCCGTCGTGCAGCAGTTCGCAGCGCAGGGACTCGGTGAACCCCTGGATGGCGTGCTTGGCCGCACAGTACACCGCCTGCAGCGGGACGCTGCGGTAGGCGAGGGCCGACCCGACCTGGACGATGGTGCCCCGGTCGCGGGGCAGCATGCGCTTGAGGGCGGCCTGCGTGCCGTGGACACAGCCGAGGTAGGTGACCTCGGTGGCACGCTTGAGTTCCTGCGGTTCGACGTCCCGCACCGTGGCGAAGACGGTGGCGAAGGCGGCGTTCACCCAGACGTCGATCGGGCCGAACTCCCGTTCCACGTGTTCGGCCGCCCCGTCCACGGCCTCCGGGTCGGCCACGTCCACCACCAGCGGCAGGGCCTGCCCACCCGCCGAGCGGATCTCCTGGGCCGCCTTCTCCAGCCCCTCCTCACCCCGGGCCAGCAGCGCGACGGCGGCACCCCGCGCCCCGAAGGCGCGGGCCGTGGCGCGCCCCACGCCGGCGCTCGCCCCGGTGACGACCACCACCTGGGAGCCCGCCCCGGAGCCGTGGCCCTCCGGGGCGTGACGGTCCGCCGCGCCTGTCACTTGCGACCCCGGCCGGGCAGGTGCTCGGCGTACTGGGTGAGCTTCTGCCGGGCGCCCTTCGCGGCGATGCCGGCCTTCTCCGGGTCGCGCAGCGCCGCCTTGGCGGCCTCCTTGCCCTGGGTCTTCATGATGTGCGGCGGGATCGGCGCGATCTCGCTGTCCACCTTGAACTCCAGAACCACCGGCTGGTCACAGGCCAGCGCCTCCTCCCAGGCGTCGCCGATCTTCTTCGGGTCGCTGCACACGATGCCCTTGAGCCCCAGCAGTTCGGCGTACGCCGCGTAGGGCACGTCCGGGATGTCCTGCGAACCCGGGTACTTGGGGTCGCCGGCCATCGCGCGCTGCTCCCAGGTGACCTGGTTCAGGTCCTGGTTGTTGAAGACGCAGAAGACGAACGGCGTCGACCCGGAGAGCCGGTCCAGGTACCGCTTCACGGTGATCATCTCGTTCATGCCGTTCATCTGGAACGCCCCGTCACCGACGAACGCGATCACCGGCCGGTCGGGATGGGCGAACCGGGCGGCGATCGCGTACGGCGTGCCCGGCCCCATGGTGGCCAGCGTCCCCGACAGCGACGCCTGCATGCCCTCGCGCAGCTTGACGTTCCGCGCCCACCAGTTGGTGCCGGAGCCGGAGTCGGCGGTCAGGATCGCGTTCTCGGGCAGCCGCCGCGACAGCTCGGCGGCCACCGCCTGGGGATTGATCGTGTCGCCGAAGTGCTGCGCGGCCCACCGCTCGCACAGGTCGTCCCATTCGACGACATCCTTCTCGATCTTCTCTCGCCAGCTCCGGTCCTCCTTGCGGTGGAGCAGCGGGATCAGCTCGCGCAGGGTCTCCCTGGCGTCCCCGACGAGGTGGGCATCCATCGGATAGCGGATGCCGATCATCCGCCCGTCGATGTCGATCTCCACCCCGCGCGCCTGCCCCTCGTCCGGCAGCCATTCGGAGTACGGGAAGCTGGTGCCGATCATGAGGAGCGTGTCGCAGCCCTGGATCATGTTGTCGCTGGCCTTGCTTCCCAGCAGCCCGATCGGACCGGTCACGAACGGCAGGTCGTCCGGCAGCACCTCCCGCCCCAGCAGCGCCTTGGCCACGCCGGCGCCCAGGAGTTCGGCCGTCTCGACCACCTCGTCCTGGGCCCGGGCCGCGCCCTGGCCGACCAGGATGGCGACCTTCTTCCCCGCGTTGAGGACATCGGCCGCCTTGCGCAGTTCGCCGGGGTCCGGCAGCACCCGCGGGCGGCTCCAGCCGACGCTGGAGAACACTGAGCCGTGCTGCTTCGGCGGGGATGGCTGGGCGTCCGCCTCCTGGATGTCCTCCGGGATGATGATGGTGGCCACGCCGCGCGTGGTCAACGCCGTCTTGAAGGCCCGGTCGACCACGTGCCGGGCCTGCCCCGGATGCGTCACCATCTCGCAGAACTCGGAGACGTCGGCGAACAGCCGGTCCAGGTGCACCTCCTGCTGGTAGTGGGCGCCCAGGCTCAGCCTCTTCTGCTGGCCCACCACCGCCACCACCGGCTGGTGGTCCAGCTTCGCGTCGTACAGCCCGTTCAGCAGGTGCACGGCGCCCGGCCCCGACGTCGCCGTGCAGCAGCCCACCTCGCCGGTGAACTTGGCGTGTGCGCACGCCATGAAGGCGGCCATCTCCTCGTGCCGTACCTGGATGAACTCCGGGTTCCCGTTCGCACGGTCGAAGGCGCCGAGGAAGCCGTTGATCCCGTCACCGGGATAGCCGTACACCCTGCCCACTCCCCATTCGGTGAGGCGCTGGAGTACGTAGTCGGCGACTTCTGTCATGAGTGCTCCCGAGATGGAGGAAACGATCGACGGACGCCTGCTGGGTAGCCTCGCCCGGTGATCCGTAAACGGCGCTTCGCCGACTCGTACGGGTGGTACGGCGAAGCCCGGCGCGGGAGGCGCCCGCCGTGTGTCCCGCCTCCGTCCTCCGCCGAGCGCCCCCCGAACTCCCGTGACAGCCTCGGATGCGAAGAGTCACGCATCGAAGGCGGAGGGCCACCTGAGCGGGGCGGCCGACGGGAAACGAGGGCGCATGGGGCTGTCCGGCGGAGGGAGACCGCCGCGGCCACGTCGTGGGGAGCGGGTGGCGACCGTCGTCGACCGGCGGGTGCCGCTCAGCGAGGCCGGCAAGGAGTACCTGCGCAAGGCGTTCCCCGACCACTGGTCCTTCCTGCTCGGGGAGATCGCCCTCTACAGCCTGCTGGTCCTGGGTGGTGACAGAGTCAGGCGTGGCATCGCGATGCCGGGGGCGCCGATCTGAAGGGGGACCAGGTAGACGCCCATCCCGAGGGCGAACGGCGTGACGACCAGGTAGATCGTGCCGGAACCGTGGATGGTGAACAGCTGGTTGTACGTGTGGGCGTCGATCAGGTCCCGTTCCGCGAGGGCGAGCTGACTGCGCATCACCAGTGCGATGACACCGACCAGCAGCAGCATGGCGAGGGACGTGCCGAGGATGAGCCCGATCCGCTTGTGGTCCGTGGTCGCCACCCAGCCGAGCCAGCCGCTCGGCCTGACGGGCCGGCCCCCGGTGTCCTCCTGGTCCGACGCCGGCGGGGCGACCGTCATGCCGCCGCGCCTCCCGCCGTGTCCTGCTGGGCGTCGAGGTAGCGGTCGTACTCCTCGGGCGGAACGGCCTTCAGCCAGAAGTGCATGGTGGTGTGCCGCTGGCCGCAGAACTCGGCGCACTTGCCCAGCCAGCGTCCCTCGTGGTCGAGGGTCAGGGTGAAGGAGTTGGTGTGGTGCGGGAACACGTCCATCTTGCAGCGCAGTTCCGGGACCCAGAGCGAGTGGATCACGTCCTGCGAGGTCAGCCGCAGCCGCACCGGGCGGCCGGTGGGCACCACCAGGGTGGGCAGCCGGCCGTCCCGGCAGTTCGCGCTGACGCTGCGCGCACACTCCGCCCGCACATGGGTGAACTTCCAGCACCACTGGAAGGCGGTGACGTCGACGCGCACCGGCGCGGGCCCGGACGTCTCGTGCTCACGGTGGTTCTGCCAGGCGGTCCAGGCCACCAGGAAGACGGCGAACGCCGCGAGGACGCTGACGTAGAACGCCTCCAGGCGCGGTCGCTCGGGCCGTCCGGTCTCGCCGGGGGCGGAGCCGTGCGCGGCGGCGGACCAGGGCGTAGCCGAAGTGGGCGAGAACGACGAGGAGGACCGTCCCGGCGACGACGGCCTCCAGGGCGAAGACGGTGCCGAAGACGTCACGCTGCCTCACCGGCCGGTCTCCTCGCGCCGGGCGGTCTTCTCGTGCCGGGTGCCGGCGAGGCGGGTCCGGACGTCGTGCGTCCAGCCCCGGGGCCGCACACCGGCCCGGTGGCCCGAGGGGAAGTCACCGACCGGCATGACACCACTTCCTCACCTCGTCCATAACTGCGGCGGTCCGGACATTACGGATGATCCGGGTGCCTCGCGGCCTGACACACCGCCACCCCGCGGGCCCCGCAGCCCCGACGGCGGGCCTGTTGCGCCGCCCTCACGGCGCATCGCGCGGGGCTGCTCGGCTCGTGCGCGGCGCGGACGCGCCCACCGAGCGGTGGTCTTTCGGCGTGCCGGTGCTCTCTACGCGTCGTGCGGTGCGGGGGAGTAGTGGGCGCGCAGCTCGTGGACGACCCCGAAGGCCGCGGCGGTCGCGGGCACCGCGAGGAGCACCCCCACGATCCCGGCCACGGCCCCGCCCGCCGTCAGCGCCACGAGGATCACCGCGGGATGGATCCGCACGGTGCGGCTCTGGACCATCGGCTGGAAGATGTTGCCTTCCAGCACCTGGACCGCCAGCACCACGCCCAGCACCCACACCGCGATGGCCAAGCCGCGGTCCGCCAGCGCAACCAGGACCGCCGCGGCGCCCGAGAGGAAGGCGCCGATGTACGGCACGTAGGCACCGATGAAGACGATCGCCCCGAGCCCGAGGGCACCGGGTACACGGAGGATCAGCAGGCCGAGGGTGATGAAGAACGCGTCGATGAGCGCCACGACGGTGGTGCCCCGCATGAAGCCCTCGACGCCCTCGAAGGCCCGGCGGGCCATCCCCTCCACGAGGCCGGTGCGATCGCCCGGGACCAGCGAGCGCAGGGCGCCGGTGGCCCGGTCGGCGTCCCGCAGGAAGAAGAAGACCAGCAGCAGCGCGAGGACCGCCATGCCGAGGACCTGGACTGCGAGACCGACCCCTTGGACGACGCCGGAGGCGGCCGTTCCGTCGAGCCTGCCCAGCAGGTCCAGCGCGTCGTCCGCGAGGTCGTTCAGGGAGGTGTCGGACGCGCCGAACCGGTCGGCCAACTGCCGCACCGCCTCGCGCAGCGAGGACACGATCTGGTCCCACGTGTCGACCAGCGTCACCGTGACGAGGTACACGGCGCCGCCGACCACGGCGATGACCGCGGCGCAGGTGAGCCCGGCGGCGACGGACCGGTTGACCCGGGCCCTGACCAGCCACCGGTGGACGGGCAGCAGCAGCGCGGTGCCGAGCAGGGCGAGCAGTACGGGGATCACGGCGGACCGGAGCGCCACACACACCTGGATACCGACGTAGACGACACCGGTGACCAGCAGAATCGCGGCGCACCAGGCGGCAAGCCGACGAACGGGCTCCGGAAGCAACTGCACCCTCCCAGCGTACGCATCGGTGCGGCGGTACCCCGCGAAGGCCCGCCCGGGCATGTGCTGCGCGGTCCCGCGGCGCACCGGTGTGCATCAACCGCTTCGAGGAATCCCACCGCCCCGTTCGGGGGCGCCTCCTGACGCTGCATCAGTCCGTCGGATCGGCTCCCCGGGCAGCGACTCGTAGGGGACACCGCACTCCAGGGGGAGCAGCGGTGCGAGGGCGCCACGGGACCTTCGTACCCGTGCCCCGTGCCCGGGGGCGGGCCGCTGAAACCGGACCCGAAGACCCGCGCGGCCGGCTGCGGGCGACGTCAGCGCCGGGCGACGTGTCCGGCCAGGGCGCACAGCAGGTCGTCGACCGGGCCGAACGAGAGGACGGCCGTGGTCCCGCCCGCGCTCTCCCCGCCCAGTGGAGACAGCGCGTCATGGGCCTGAGCGGCAAGTGCCGCGTCCTCGAGCCGGATCGCCGTGTGCGCGGTGACGGCCCAGAGCGCGTCGTACAGGTGGTCGGCAGGTGGTGTGGGCAGGGCGGCCGCCGCGCGGTGGGCCGCGGCGGTGTCGCCGTGAGCGAGGTCGAGGAGGGGCTGTGCCCAGGGACGGTAGGGGCCCCAGTCGAGGCGGGGATCGGTCGGGGCGGGGCGGTCGTGACGCAGGTGGAGCGAGAGGAGCGCGAGCGGAAGCACACCGGCCTCGACCCCCGGCATGCCCGCGCCGGCGAGATCCCGGGCGAGGGCGTGGTAGGCGTGTGCGACCGCCGCGGAATCGTTCGACCGCTCCGCCAGCCGCATGGTACGGAAGGCGGCGGTGAGGACCCCCGCGAGCGGGGCCTCGTGCAGGCCGCCGAGCCGCTCGGCCTCCCCGACATGGTGGCGCGCCGCCTCCGTGCCGGTCTCGCCGCGGGCCCCGAGCACCTGGAGCTTGACCAGGTGCCCGAGGATCTCGAACGCGGGGAGGTCGTGGCGCCGCGAGACGACGATCAGTTCGTCGGCGAGGGCGTCCCGCTCGGCGGTGCGTCCGGGCCGCTGGAAGGACTGCACGAACCGGGCGTTGAGCGCGAGGACCAGCACGCCCGGGTCGTGCAGCTCCCGGGCCAGCCGTTCCGCCTCGGCCGCGGCCTCGGCGGCCCAGCGGTCCCGGGTTCCGCGGTGCTCCAGCCCGAGCGTGGCGAGGAGCCGCGCCCGCAGCGCGGGCGGCGCCTGGGGCCCGAGCCGGTGCAGGGTGCGCCGGACGGTCGCCACCAGGGCACGGGAGCGCTCGGGATCGTCGGCGCGCGTCCAGACGGTGGGGACGTCGTACGCGGCGATCACACGGGCGGTCAGGCCGGGGTCCCCGCTCCGTTCGGCCTCGGCGGCCGCCGCGGCGCGCTGCTCCTGGGCGAGGACGAGGTTGGTGCCCCCGGTGACCGCGGCGGCCCTCGCCACCGTGCTCATCGAGCGAAGCCGGGTGTAGGTGCCCGTCGCCTCCGTGCGCGTGAGCAGGCGCACCCGCTCCTCCGACAGGGGGGCGGGCGTCAGGTGCGGAGCGCGCTGGAGGATGTCGCGTTCGAGACGGTCCAGGGCGTCCACCGCGTCCAGCCCGAACCGGTCCAGCAGAGCGGTCCGCGCGGACCGCAGCGAGGCGAGCGCGTCGACCTGACGGCCGGCCTGGTAGAGGGCGTGGGACAGCAGGGCCCAGGCGCCCTCCCGCCACGGATGGGCGGCCATGAACGCCTCCAGCTCCGGTACGAGGGCCGCGCCGCGCCCGAGGCGGAGCAGGGCCTCGGCGCGCAGTTCGACGGCCTGACTGTGCAGCTCGGCCAGACGGGCGCGCTCCGGCGCCAGCCAGGGCGAGGCGTCGAGGTCGGCGTACGGCTCGCCCCGCCACCACGAGAGCGCTTCGCTCAGTGCGTCAGCCGCCTCGGCACCGGGTGCGTCGCGGGCGGCCCGAAGGGTGTCCTCGAAGCGGTGGGCGTCGACGTGTGCGCGGGGGACGCGCAGGGCGTACCCGGTGCCGACGGTCTCGATGGGGCGCGAGCGGGTCCGGGGGAGACGGTCCGGTTCGAGGGCCCGGCGCAGCTCGGAGACGAACGTGCGGACCGTACCGGCCGCCGTGGGCGGAGGGTCCTCCCAGAGATCCGCGACCAGCACCGGGAGCGAGACGGCCCGCCCGCCGGCGGCGACCAGCCGCCCCAGAACCTCACGTCGGCGCCGGCTGCCGACGGCCACCGGCCGGCCCTCGGCATCCGTGACCAGGATCGGCCCGAGCACCTTGACGAGCATCTGCATGTCCTCATTGTCCTCGGCCGCCAGGGTCCTCGGCCGCTCGCGTCCTCGGCCGCCCGTGTCCACGGGCGGCCCGGCTTCGGGCCGTCGCCGCTGATCCGCCGCTGATCCGGCCGGACGATCCTGTTCTCGTTCACCCACCTCCCGCGGGCGGTACTGGCTTACGGGTTCGACAGAAGGAGACGACGGCGCGATGGGCATCACCCTCGACGGATTCACGACCAGGCGGATCGGCGTGTGCGACGGCATCGAGCTGACCGCGGCGGTCGGTGGGGAGGGGCCCGCGATCGTGCTGCTCCACGGCTTTCCCCAGACCCATCTGATGTGGCGGCACGTCGCTCCCGTCCTGGCCGAGAACCACACCGTGGTCTGCCCCGACCTCCGCGGATACGGCGCCAGCAGCAAGCCGGACGCGGTCACCGAGGACACCTACTCCAAGCGGGCGATGGCCGCCGACGTCGTCGGCCTGGCCGACGCACTCGGACTCGACCGGTTCGCGCTGGTCGGCCACGACCGCGGCGCGCACGTCGCCTTCCGGGCCGGTCTGGACCACCCGCACCGGATCTCCCACCTCGGGATTCTGGACATCCTCCCCACCCTGGACATGTGGAACGTCCTCCACGGCGTCGGTGCGGCGGTGGGCTTCCACCTCTATCTGATGGCCCAGCCGCCCGGCCTGCCCGAGCGGATGATCGCGGCCGGCGCCGACACGTTCTTCGGCCACTTCCTCGATGTCTGGTCCGCCGGTTCGGACGCCGTCCCCGCGGATGTGCGCGCCGAGTACCTCCGCGCCTGCGCCGCCGCCGTCCCGTCGATCGTCGCCGACTACCGGGCCACCGCGACGATCGACATCGAGCACGACCGGGCCGACCTGGACGCCGGCCACCGGCTCACCATGCCGGTGACGGTGGTCCAGCAGGACTGGGGCGCCCAGTTGGGCTTCGACGCCGCGGCGACCTGGCGTCCGTGGGCCACCGACCTCCGGCACGTCACCACCCGGGCGGGCCACTTCATGGCCGAGGAGCGGCCCGAGGACATCGCCGCCCTGATCCTGGAACTGGTGAAGCGATGAGCCGCGGCTCCCCTGCCGTCAGAAGGTGGCACGGGCACGCAGGCGAGCGCAGCCGAGACGGAACAGCCGGCACATGGGGCTCGTCCGGACGACTGCGACTGCCGACGGAGACGGCTGTCGGCTGTCGATCGACGACGGCTGACCACTGAGCGACTGCCGAGGCGGGCGGCGCGGTCAGTGGCGGCCCGGCGTGCGCGGATTCTTGGTCTCGGCGCCGTGCGCGAAGCCGCCCGCGTCGTCGGCGTCGCGATGCGGCTCATTTTGCTTGTCCAGCCGGGGCAGCACCCGGCGCAGGTCCCGCAGGAGCAGGTCGGCCAGGTCGTGGCTGAAGCCGTTGCGGATCACGATGCGCAGCGCGGCCAGGTCGGTGCGGTTCTCCGGGAACGTGTAGGCGGGGACCAGCCAACCGTTCTCGCGCAGGGCTGCGGAGACGTCGAACACGCTGAAGTGCTCGATGCCCTCGCGCACCCGGAACGCGAACACGGGGAGTTGGCTGCCGTCCGTGATCAGCTCGAACGGACCCAGCTCGGCGATCTCCCGCGCCAGGCGCGTGGCGACGTCCCGGCAGGTCTGCTGTACGCGCCGGTAACCCTCGAAGCCCAGGCGCAGGAAGTTGTAGTACTGGGCGACCACCTGGGCTCCGGGGCGGGAGAAGTTGAGCGCGAAGGTGGGCATGTCGCCGCCGAGGTAGTTGACGTGGAACACCAGCTCCTTGGGCAGGGCGCTCTCGTCGCGCCACAGGGCCCAGCCGACACCGGGCATGACCAGGCCGTACTTGTGACCGGAGGTGTTGATGGAGGCCACGCGGGGCAGACGGAAGTCCCACTGGAGGTCCGGGTCGAGGAAGGGGGCGATCATCGCTCCGGAGGCGCCGTCGACGTGGACGGGGATGTCCAGCCCACTGCGGGACTGCAGGTCGTCCAGGGCGGCGGCGATGTCGGCGACCGGTTCGTAGCTCCCGTCGAAGGTGGAGCCGAGTACGGCGACGACCCCGATGGTGTTCTCGTCGCACAGCTCGACCGCCTTCTCCGGCGTGAGGCAGTACCGGTCGCCCTCCATGGGGACGTAGCGGGGCTCCACCTCGAAGTACTCGGCGAACTTCTCCCAGCAGATCTGCACGTTGATGCCCATGACCAGGTTGGGCCGGTCGGTGGACTTGCCCTCGGCGCGGCGGCGGTGCTGCCAGCGCCGCTTGAGCGCCAGCCCGCCCAGCATGGCGGCCTCGCTGGAACCGGTGGTCGAGCACCCGATCGCCTGCCGGGGGTGCTCGGCGTGCCAGAGCCGGGCGAGCATGTGCACGCAGCGGGTCTCCAGCTCCGCGGTCTGCGGATACTCGTCCTTGTCGATCATGTTTTTCTCGGCGCACTCGTCCATCAGCCGCCGGGCCTGGGGATCGGCCCAGGTGGAAACGAAAGTCGCCAGGTTCTGCCGGGCGTTGCCGTCGAGCATGAGCTCGTCGTGGACCACCTGATAGGCGGTCTCCGGTTCCATCTCCCCGTCCGGCATCGCGTACCGGGGAATCCGGACGGGTTCGCGACTGAAGACGGGGTTGATATGCAGGTCCCGGTTCTTCTCGCGGTCGTCGTGCTGCACACTCATACGCCCTCGGCTCTCTGTGCTGCGGTGATGTGCGGCCCTGTCGGGAGTGCCCTGCCGGGCGGCGGTGAACCGGCGGCGCGGCAGTGTCCGTACCCCCATGGTGTGGACGGGGGCGAGGCCCGCAAGCGGGAATCCTTTCCGCCCGGAGGCGTGTTCGCGTGGGTCGGCACAGCGCCCCGTGCAGCGCGGGTGGGACGGATCGCCCCTTGCCGCACCGGACGACACGGCACCCGCGGCGATGGGACAATCCTCCGGTGGAGTCGCGTCAGGCATGTCGTGCGGCGGGCATCGGCGTGGTCGCCGTCAGCGAGCACACCGGCCCCCCTCGGCTGCATCGGGCGCTTCCGCTGCTCGCCTCACGCCTGGTCGTCAGCCTCGGGCCGCCCATCGACGTCCGCTACGGCGACCACACCCGGCGCGTGCCGGCCGTCGTGACCGGCTTGATGCGGCCCGGCACCGCCACGCCCTCCCTCACCCTGCTCCCCGACCAGCCGATGGTGTACGTCGAGCTGTCGCCCCTGGCCGCCCAGCGCCTGACCGGCGTCCCGGTGGGCGAGGTCGACGCGGGCGGGCTGGACGCCGACCTGCTCCTGCCATGGCTGCGCGACCTGAGAGAGGAACTGGCGGACAGTCCGGCCGGACTGCGGGCCCCGCTCATGCGCCGCCGTCTCCTCGACCGACTGGCCCGGACCTCCCCGCCCCACGTGTCGCCGTACGCCATCGAGGCCCTGCGGATCATCCGGGCCGGGCACGGCGGGGTATCGGTGGAGGACGTCGCCCGGCAGGTGCACCTCAGCCCGCGCCGCCTGCGCCAGGTGATGGGCAGCGCGGTGGGGGTCGGCCCGAAGTTCGCCTCCCGCGTCGCCCGGCTGGCGGCGGCGGCGCACCGCGCGGGGCAGGGGGCCGAGTCCTGGGCCCAGATCGCCGCCGAGAGCGCCTACCACGACCAGAGTCATCTGGTGCGGGACTTCCGGGACCTGATGCGGACCACACCGAGCGGCTGGCTCGCGGAGGAGGGCCGAAATCTACAAGGCCCGCCGCGTCCTGCGCCGCGATCATCGAGCCATGACCACTGAACTGCATCCGAAGCTGCTCGTCTCCGACGCCGACGCCGCGATCGACTTCTACACCGACGCCCTGGGAGTGGCGCCGACCTCGCGCGTCACCGACGACCAGGGACGCGTCGTGCATGCCGAACTGTCCCTGGGCACCACGACCTTCGCGCTGGCGCAGGGCGTCGACGCGTGGGGCTGGCACGACCCGCTGTCGGTGGGCGGTACCCCGGTCCTGCTGATGCTCGACCTCCCCGACCCGGCGGCCGTTGCGGACCGCATGGCACGGCTCGGCGCCGAGATCGTCATCCCTGTCGAGGACCGCCCCTACGGCAAGCGGCAGGGCCGGGTGAGGGACCCCTTCGGGCATCTGTGGGTGCTCAGCTGCGACGTCGTCGCGTGACCGAGGCGTGACGCGTGTGTGACGAGCCGCGGCGGATCGCGGTGGCGGGTCAGTCGACTAACCCGCCACCCGCGTCGGGCAGGCCGTGTCCCAGCAGGCGGTCCGGACGACCCGGCCGCCTTCGCGGCTCCCTACCCTTCCCCCACGATGCGTTCGACCGCTGCCGTCACCAGTTGATCGCGCTCGGCCTCGGTGAAGACGTCCGGCAGGGTGAGTTGCTCGACGATCAGCCAGTTCAGGGTGAGGATCAGGAGTTTTACGGCCATGGCGTCGCCGGGGAATCCGGCGGTCTCGTGGTAGGCGACGTTGGCGTCGACATCGGCGCGCACGCGCTCGGTGAGGACCTTGCGCAGCTCTGGGCGGCGGGTGGCCTCCAGGCGCAGTTCGAGCAGCGCGAGATAGCCGGTGCGGAACGCGGAGACGCGGCCGACGAGCTCCCGCATCAGCTCCACGTACGTCTCCCGGTCGCGGCCGGCCGTCCGCTGGCGGGCGATCGTCGCCTCGTCGGGCTGGAGCCGTTCGTAGACCCTGGCGCCGGCCTGGGTGAGCAGGTCGTCCCGGTTGGCGAAGTAGTTGGAGGCGGTACCGGCGGGGACGGCGGCCTCGGCGTCCACCGCCCGGAACGTCAGGCCCCGCGCGCCCTCTCTGGCCAGCACCTCGATCGCCGAGTCGACTAGGGCGGCGCGCCGCTGGTCGTTCCGTCTGGCCATGGACACCACTCCAGCCGTAGCCCGCTCCAAACCACTGCAAGCAGAGTACTACGTGCGCAGTCATCGCCCTCGGCCCGCACCGGAGGAACTCCCTGGCGGGCGCCTGCGCCTACCCGGACCCGGCTTGACCCTGACACCGTGGCAGGGTGTGCGCTGGGTACAGGAGGTGGTCCCGATCAGCACCCCAGCAAGCACCCCGCCCATCGCCCCGCACCACGCCCGTGTCGCCGAGGCCCTGGGCGCCGAGGACCCGTCGGTCCGGCTCCAGGCCGCCCTGGCGGCCGGCTCGGACCCACACCCCGGGTTCCTGCCGACGCTCGTCGAACGGTGCGCGGCCGAACCGGACTTCTACGTGCGGGACATGCTGTCCTGGGCGCTGACCCGCCTCCCACAGGAGACCGTCCTGCCCCGGCTCCGCCGGGAACTCGGCTCCGAGCGCCCACAGGCCCGCAGCCAGGCGGTGCACACACTGTCCAAGATCGGCGACAGCGGCACCTGGTCCTGGATCGCCCCCGACATGCTGCGGGACACCGACGACGAGGTCGCGCGGACCGCATGGCGTGCTGCCGTGGCCCTCGTCCCCGAGTCCGAGCAGCGGTGCCTCGCCGACGAACTGGTCACGCACCTCGGCCGCGGCGACCGTGAGGTGCGGCTGAGCCTGAGCCGGGCCCTCGCCGACCTCGGCGACGCGTCCGAACCGGCTCTGCGGCAGGCCGCGGCCCACCCCGACCCGGCGGTGGCCGAACACGCCCGCGCCACGGAACTGCTCCGGCAGAACCCCGAGGCCTCTTTCGACACCGCCCTCGACGAGGCGAGACGAGTCGTCGCACTCGGCCCCGGACGGGCCGCCGCCTCCGCCCGGCCGGCGCCGGCCGGCCCGGCGCGAGACGCGGGGGAGAGCACCGCGTGCTGATCGGCGAGGTCGCCCGCCGTTCCGGGGTGAGTCCCCGGATGCTGCGGCACTACGACGCCCTCGGGCTGGTACGGCCGACCGGCCGTACCGTCGGCGGCTACCGCGAGTACTCCCCCGAGGACGTCCGCAGGATCTTCCACGTGGAGAGCCTGCGGTCCCTCGGGCTCTCCCTCAAGCAGATCGGGCGCGCCCTGCAGGACCCGGCGTTCACCCCGTCCGCCCTGGTCGGCGACCTCATCCGGTGGACCGAGGACCGCCTGGAACGGGAGCGGGAACTGCTCGCACGGCTCCGCGCGATCGACGCGTCGACCCCCACCGGCTGGCAGGACGTGCTGCGCGTCGTCGAACTGATGCAGGGGCTCGACTCGCACAGCGCCGCGCGCAGACAACAGGCCGTCCTGTCCCCGCCGGAGGGTGTCCGCGTCCCCGCCGGACTGCTGGCGGAGGCGGTCCTGACCGAGACCGACCCCAACGTGGCGGGCGCCCTGCGCTGGGCGCTGGCCCGATCCGACGGCGGCGGCACCGCCGTGCTGACCGCCGGAATGCGCTCGCGGGACGCCGGCACCCGGCGGCGAGCGGTGCTCGCGCTCGCCGAGCTGCCCGAGACCCCGGCGACGACCGCGGCGCTCACCGGAGCACTGGCGGACGGGGACACCAGGGTGCGCGGACAGGCCGCGGTGGCGCTGGGCAGACGGGGCGTGACCGCTGCCGTGCCGGCACTGGTCGCGATGGTGGTCGAGGGCGACAACGACGTGGAGGCGGCGGACACCCTGAGCACGCTGTCCGAGGACCCCGCGTGCGCGGCCCGGATCACGTCCGCTCTGGTCGACGAGCTGGCAGCGCCCCGAGCCGACTCCGCGCCCCGGATCCGCCTGACCCAGGCCCTCGTCGAGCTGCCGGGGAGAACCGCGCGGCAGGTCCTGCGCCGACTGGCCCACGACGACGACCGCGCCGTCGCCCTCGTCGCCTCGGCGTTCGTAGGCGTCCTCGACAGCGGGCCCGGCGGCGCGGACCGGGCCGTCGAGGACGCCTGAGGGCACCCGCCGCCGAGGTGCCCCGGCACCGTCCCGCCCCCGGACCGCCGCACCGGGCTCGGCGGAACGGAGCAGCGGCGGCCGGGGCGGGGCCGCTCAGGTGAGGATCTCGACGTACCCGTCGGTTCCGTGCACGCGGATGCGCCGGCCGTCCCGGATGCGGCGAGTGGCCCCCTCCACGCCCACGACGGCCGGCAGGCCGTACTCCCGGGCGATCACCGCGCCATGCGTCATCAGCCCGCCCACCTCGGTGACCAGGCCCGCGATGCCCACGAACAGCGGCGACCAACTGGGGTCGGTGTAGGCCGTGACCAGGATGTCCCCGGCCTGGAGATCGGCGTCCGCCATGTCATGGACGACGCGGGCCCGCCCCTCCACGGCCCCGGCGGAGACCGGAAGGCCGAGCAGGGCGCCCGCCGGAGCGTCCGCACGCCGGTACGCCCCGCTGATGGCCTCGCCCTCCGGTGAGCACCCGGGGCGGCGTCAGTGAGCGGTGCGTCCGGAACGCCTCCCTGCGCCGCCGGATCAGCCGTGCGTCCACCCGGCCCGACCTTACGGCCTCGTGGAACTCCTCGAACGTGAGGTGGTAGACGTCCTCCTTCTCGGTGACCACACCGGCCCGCACCAGGCGCTCGGCCTCCGTCAGGAGAGCCTGCCGGTAGAGGAAGTAGCGGCTGACGATGTCGTACTTCGGGTACTCCCGGTATCCGATGAAGGTGCGGACGCGGTGGATCATCCGCTGCGTCTCCTCGGCCTTCCGCTCCCCGTCCGGCAGGGCTCTCAGGCGGGCGAGCACGTCCCGCTCCTTGCTCCGCGCCGCCTCCAGTCCCTGCTCGAAGCGCCGTGCGGCGGCGCCCGCCTCGAAGTTCCGGACGTTGTCGAGGATCGCCGGCACCAGGGCGGTGGGCCGCTCACGCCAACGCGGCCGCGTGATGTCGATCTCGCCCACGCAGCGCATGCCGTACCGGTCGAGGTAGTCCTCGACGGCGGCGCGCGCCGCGGCGCCGCCCGGGAGTTCCGGCAGCCGCGTCAGGAATTCCTCGTCCTCGACGTCCCGCAGGAACGCCACCACCTCCGGATGAGGACGGATCACGTCCGCGACGTCCAGCAGCGCCAGGCCCATCTCCGACGTGATGTTGTCGCGGACGGACAGGGTGAGCGTGTCCGTCGCGTTCTTCTCGCCCAGCCATTCCCGGAGCTTGTCGTTGAGCCACCAGGTGGCCTCCATCCCCGCCATGACGGCCTGGATGCTCAAGGGGTCCACCAGGACCCGCTTGTGCTCCTCGAGGGCCTCCAGCAGGAAGTCGAACAGCTCCGGTCCGCTCTTCGTCCCGATCTCACGCCGCAGAGCGGCGGTGGACGCCTGGCTGCGCCCGATCAGCTCGGTGACGACGGCCGGGTCGGTCGCGACCGGGGCGGGCGCGCCACCGGCCGCGGGCCCGGCGGGCTCCGGGTCCGGGAGCGAGGGCACGAAGCCGTCCCGTTCGAGTACGGTCTCCAACGCGTCCCTGACCAGCGGATCGGACCTGCCCACCAGGTCCAGCAGGCCGGCGCGGCTCGCGGGCGAGGCCAGGCGCCGGGCGGCGTCCACGAACAGCCGCCCGCCGGCCTCGTGCATGGGCGCCATGGCCGTCAGCCGCGCCGGCGAAGGAGGCCGTCGGCAGGTCCTCCGCCGTCGCGCTGGACCGGACCGCGTAGGGAGTCCGCGCGCCGTGCCGGGCGAGCGCTCCGGTGACGGCCGCCGCGAGGTCGCCCGGGACGGGCACGTCCTCGACGGCCCGGCGGACCCGCGCGCTCAGCGCGCGGATCGCCTCCCGGTCGTCCGGGTCCAGGGCGGACAGCCGAGCGAGCTCCTCCTCGACCGACGGTGCCTGCGCCATGATCCGGTGGAAGGCGTCCGTGGTCACGCAGAAGCCCTCGGGCACCCGGGCGCCCTCGACCGCCGACAGCGCGCCCAGGTGCGCGCCCTTGCCGCCGACGACGGCGACCTGCGTCTCGTCGACGTCACCCAGATCCACCACGTACCGCTCGGTTCTCGCCGTAGCTCCCGGGGTGCCGCGTTCCGTCGCACCGGCCCGGACGGCCGGGTCCCCTGTGCCGCCCGCCTCGTCGCATCCGTCGCCGGGCATGTCCTCGTCCGACACGCGCACGTCGTGCCCTCATTTCCGCAGGTTGTGGCTTCGGCCGACGATTGTGCGCCGCGACCGGGGCCTTGCCGCAAGCCCCCCGGTGCGCTATACGTTGAGAGTGGCGAGGAGCGCGTTCTCCTTGCCTTTGTTTTTCCCTTCTCCCTGGTCCGAGGTGCCGCCGCGCCCATGGCCGTGCCGGCCGGACCGTCGCCCCTCGCCCGGCCTCCGTCGACGACCCGACGGAGGCCGGACCGTCGCCCCTCGCCCGGCCTCCGTCGGGTCGGAGGCGTTCCGAGCGTCAGCCCGCCGAACGGGGTCCGCCCGGCCCGCCGTCCAGTTGCCGCGCCAGGTCCGTGAACCCGGTGGCCACCAGGTCGGGCGGTCGCCGCGACGCCGGGTACGGCACCGGCGTGCGACGCACCCAGGCGGTGGCGAGGCCGGCGCGGGCGGCTCCGTCGATGTCCCAGGGGTGGACGGAGACGAGCATCACCGCCCGTGCCTCCGCACCGGCGGCGCGGACCGCGTACGCGTAGGCGTCGGGCGCGGGCTTCCAGCGGCCGCCCGCGCCCTGCACGTCGAGGTGGGTCTCGCAGCGGTCGGCGAGGCCCGCGCGGGTCGGCACGGTGCGGGTGGTGTCGGCCGAGCCGTTGGTGAGGGTCAGCAGCCGGTGGCCGCTCGCGTGCAGGGCTGTGACGCCCTCGCTCACGTCCGGGTGGAGGGGCAGGCCGGGGAGCCCGCCGAGGACGTGTTCGACGGCGCGGTCCGCGTCGTGTCCGGCCGTGCCCTCCTGGGCGAGCAGGGTGCGCAGCGCCTAGCCCGCAACGTCGGCGAAGGAGGCGGGGCCGCCGGCCAGCGTGAGGGCGATGCCGTCGCGCAGCACGCCGGCGAGCCAGGCCGGCAGCACGGCCGCGGGCAGCCCCACGGCCTCCAGGCGGGTGCCGAGGGAGGTGAGGTCGGTGAGCGTCTCGTTGACGTCGAGGACGAGTACGCTCGGACGGCTGTCGACGGGCATGGTCTTCCCTTTTCCCTGCCGTGGACGGTCCCGGAGACCTCGGCCGGCCCCACACCGTCCACCGGAGTCTCCCGGGTTGCCCGTTCACGGCAAGCCTGCCCTCCCGCAGTCCGTGTCGCGCGGCCACGCCGTTTCACCCCGGCGGGCGGCGGATACTCCCCTCGCCTCGGACCGCTAGAAGGAGGCAGCGAGATGGAACACCTGGGACAGCGAGTATGGGCCATCCCCGAGGGGTTCGTGCCCGGGGCCAGCACCGGACCCGCGTCGATGACCAGCCACGAGACGGCGTGCATCCTCAACACCGGTGACGCGGACGCGCATGTGGAGATCACCCTGTTCTTCCCCGACCGGGAACCCGCGGGCCCCTACCACGTCACCGTGCCGGCCCGCCGGACCCGTCACCAGCGGTTCCGGGAACTCGTCGACGACGGTGCGCTGCCCACCGACGCGGACTACGCCTCCGTACTCGTCAGCGACGTGCCGGTGGTCGTCCAGCACACCCGGCTGGACAGCAGGCAGCCGGCGAACGCGCTGCTGTCGACCATCGCCTTCGCCGCACGCTGACCACCGGGCGGTCAGCGTGCGGCGACCGACCCGGCCCTGGAGTGAGACATGTGGAGACGAGGCAAGGCTGCCGCCCGCCGCAGGACACCCGTCGCACTGGAACTCTGCGACCTGTGCGGCACGGTCTTCCCCGAGGACGAGGCGGTGAGCGGCTACGTCCCCGACTCGTCCTGCGCCTACGTCAGGCGCCAGTGGTTCGACGGGCTGCGCCGGTTGACCGCCTGCTGCGCGGACCACTTCGAGACCGTGCGGGAGAGGTACCGGCACCGTCCGTTCGTCCCGGAGGAGCTCTGGGCCGCCAAGATCGACTGCGCCTTCACCACCGGTGGCCCGGTGCGCAGCCTGGAGGAACTCGGCTGCCGCACCGGCCTGCACGAACCGGAACTCCGGCGCGGCATCGCCTGGCACAACGAGCGGCTGCGGCAGGTGCGGGAGGACGGGGCCGGGGACGTCTGACACGAGCATCCAGGAGCGGTGGCGACGGCGGCGGAGGCGGTGCCCGACCGACGCCGGACCGGCCTGCGCGGGCCGGGCCGCCTCCGAACGGCGTCCGCCGAAAGGCGGGCGGCGCCGCCGTCGCGTAGACAGAAACCCATGAGCGTTCAGAGCCGGGCAGCGCAGCCCCACGGCGATGCCGCAGGTCCCGGCCGGGGCCGCGCCAGGAGCCGCACGCCGCAGGACGAACTGGTGCATCGCATGGCCGCCTGCGGACCGGGTCCGGAGCGCCGAGCCCTGCGGGAGGCGGTCGTACGCGCCTTCCTGCCGGTCGCCCGGCGGCTGGCGCGCCGCTACGGCTCTCCCGCCGACAGCCGCGAGGACCTCTACCAGGTGGCCTGCCTCGGACTGGTCAAGGCGGTCGACGGCTTCGACCCGGCCCGTGGGCACGACTTCCTCTCGTACGCCGTCCCCACCATCGACGGGGAGCTCAAGCGGCACCTGCGCGACCACACCTGGCACGTGCACGTGCCCCGGCGGATCCAGGAGAAGCACCGTCGGGTGCGCGCTGCCCAGGAGGAACTGCGCCGCGCGGGCCGCGCGGACGGCGGCACCACCCGGGAACTGCGGCAACTCACCGGCCTCGACGAACGGGAGATCGAGCTGGCTCTCCTCGCCGACCAGGCGCGCAACCCGGTCTCGGTGGACGAACTGCGCGGCCCCGAGCGCAGCGTCTCCCTGGCCGACACCATCGGCGCCGACGATCCGGCGCTGGACCGTGTGACCGACAGAGTGGCACTCGGCTCACTCGTGACCACCCTGCCCGAACGGGAGCGCCGGGTGATGCACCTGTACTTCGCAGACGGTCTCACCCAACGCCAGGTCGCCGAACGGGTCGGCGTCTCCCAGATGCACATCTCCCGCCTGCTGTCCCGCGCCTGCGGCACCCTGCGCCGCCACCTCCAGACGGACTGACCAGGACCGGCCGAACCGAGCGGCCCACGGCAACGGCGGCGCTGCGCCGATCTCGTGAACCCCAGCGGTGGATGACCGGTCCGGCCGCTCGGGGCCCCTACGCTGTGCGGCGGCCCGGGGCGGGGCGGGGGCCATGGCGCTCACCGGCGCCCGCGCGTTTGCGATGGGCCCCCGGGGGCTACTCCGCTCCCTGCCGATGCCGCATCGCCGGTCCAGCCAGTGGAGGGTTCATGCCACAGACGCACACGGGCCTGGAGGAGCCCCGCCCCGCCCCGGCCCCCCGGGTCCGCACGGGCGAGACCGTACGGGACTACCTGACCACCACCGACCACAAGAAGATCGGCCACCTGTATCTCGTCACGTCCTTCGGCTTCTTCCTGGTGGCCGGCATCCTCGCGCTGCTCATGCGGGCCGAACTCGCCCGGCCCGGACTGCAGATCGTCACCCGCCACGAGTACAACCAGCTCTTCACCATCCACGGCACCATCATGATGCTGCTGTTCGCCACGCCCACCTTCGCCGGTTTCGCGAACGCCATCATGCCGTTGCAGATCGGCGCGCCCGACGTCGCCTTCCCCCGGCTGAACGCCCTGACGTACTGGCTGTTCCTCTTCGGCGGCCTGACCGTCCTGTCCGGCTTCGCGGTGTCCCACGGGGCGGCGCCCTTCGGCTGGTTCGCCTACGCGCCGCTGACCGACGCGGTGCACACCCCGGGGCACGGCGCCGACCTGTGGATCATGGGGCTGGTGGTCGCGGGGCTCAGCACCACGCTCGGGTCGGTCAACTTCATCGCCACCATCGTGTGTCTGCGGGCGCCGGGCATGACCATGTTCCGGATGCCCATCTTCACCTGGAACATCCTCTTCACCTCGATCCTCGCGCTGCTGGCCTTCCCGGTGCTCACCGCGGCCCTGCTCGCGCTGGAGGCCGACCGCAAGTTCGGCGCGCACATCTACGACCCCGCCAACGGGGGCGCCCTGCTGTGGCAGCACCTGTTCTGGTTCTTCGGCCACCCGGAGGTCTACATCGTGGCGCTGCCGTTCTTCGGCGTGGTCACCGAGGTGATCCCGGTCTTCAGCCGCAAGCCGGTCTTCGGGTACGTCGGCATGGTCGGCGCGACCATCGCCATCACCATGCTGTCGGCCACGGTGTGGGCCCACCACATGTTCGCCACGGGCGGTGTGCTGCTGCCGTTCTTCTCGCTGATGTCCTTCCTGATCGCGGTGCCCACGGGGGTGAAGTTCTTCAACTGGATCGGCACCATGTGGCACGGCAGCGTCTCCTTCGAGACACCGATGCTCTGGTCCTTGGGCTTCCTGGTCACCTTCCTGCTGGGCGGGCTCAGCGGCGTCCTCGTCGCCTCCCCGGCGATGGACTTCCACCTGACGGACACCTACTTCGTCGTCGCCCACCTGCACTACGTGCTCTTCGGGACGATCGTCTTCGCCATGTTCTCCGGCTTCTACTTCTGGTGGCCGAAGATGACTGGCAAGATGCTCGACGAACGCCTGGGGAAGATCCAGTTCTGGACGCTGTTCGCCGGATTCCAGACGACGTTCCTCGTCCAGCACTGGCTCGGCGAGATCGGCATGCCCCGCCGGTACGCCGACTACCTGCCCGCCGACGGCTTCACCACGCTGAACACCATCTCCTCCATCGGCGCCCTCCTGCTGGGGCTTTCGACCCTCCCCTTCCTGTACAACGTCTGGAAGACCGCGAAATACGCGCCGAGGGTCGAGGTGGACGACCCCTGGGGGTACGGCCGTTCACTGGAATGGGCCACCTCCTGCCCGCCGCCCCGCCACAACTTCACGGCCCTGCCGCGCGTCCGGTCCGACTCCCCGGCCTTCGACCTGCGCCACCCCGAGGCGCTCGACCGGCTGAGCCCCGCGGACCGCGGAACCGTCGAACCCACACCCGACACCCTGGGAAAGCAGAGCGAATGAAGTCCGAGGCATATCTCTTCGCGGGCGTCGCCCTCTTCTTCCTCGTCACCGACGCCGCCTACATCTGGTTCGCCCGGGAACCCGCGGGCATCGCCGCACTGACGGTGTCCTTCCTCATGGCGGCGGTCATCGCCTTCTTCGCGCTGATCAACCACCACCGCAAAGGCCCCCGCCCGGAGGACCGTCCGGACGGTGAGATCCAGGAGCGTGCCGGCCGGGTCGACTTCTTCCCGCCGCACAGCACGTACCCGGTCGTCACCGCCGCGGGCGTCACCGTGCTCGCCGTCGGCGTCGTGTACGGCCTGTGGCTCTTCCTGATCGGCTTCGGCGTGCTCGCCGCAGGGGTCTTCGGCATGGTCTTCCAGTACGCGGGCCGCGAGAGCGCCTGACGGGGGCGGTCCCGCCCCGGCACGTCCTCCGCGCGGCCCGCGGCCCGCTTCGTTCTGCGGGCCGCGGGCCGTACCGCGGTGCGGCAACCACCCGCCGATGCGGGGGCGGTACGCCCCGCCCGCTCACTCCTCCTCGGCGGGCCCTCCCGCGACAGGGTCGACCGTGCGGCCCGTGGCCTGGAGGCGCTCCTCGGTGGTGGCGGGGGTCTCGATCCGGTCGCGGGAGTACCAGGAGCTGAGCGAGACCTGGAGACGCCGGCGCAGCGGCGCCCCGGGGCCCGGGTGGCCGAGCGGCCGGGGGACGTCCCGGACCAGCATCCGGTAGCGGCGCGTACGGTCGACGTCCTCGTGGGTCTCCGCCAGGCCCCCGGCGACGTCCTGCAGCACCTCGCCCGTCTCCTCGCCCTCCTCCAGCAGCCGCCGCTCGTGCTTCTGCAGGGCCAGGCAGACCCGACGGGTGAGGAGGTAGGCGAGGACCGGGCCGACGAAGACGGCCACGCGCAGGGCCCAGGTCAGGGAGTTGACGGATACGTCGAACACCACCGCGATCACGTCGTTGCCGCCCGCGACGAGGAGCACCGCGTAGAAGACGATGGCGGCCACCCCGAGCCCCGTGCGGACCGGACGGTCACGCGGTCGGTCGCACAGATGATGCTCCACCAGGTCCCCGGTCACCCACCGCTCGAAGAACGGGTACAGGTACAGCACGGCGAACAGCAGCGCCGGCAGCACGACCGCGGGCAGGAAGACGTTCCACATGATGGTGTGCCCGGCGACGACCGTCTCGGCGGGCGGCATCAGCCGCAGCGCACCCTCCAGGAAGCCGACGTACCAGTCGGGCTGGGCGTCGGTGGACACCTGGTCGGGCCGGTAGGGGCCGTAGTTCCAGACCGGGTTGATCTGCGCGGTGGCCGCCATCAGGGTGATGACGGCGGCCACGACGAGGCTCAGTCCGGTCGACTTGGCGATGAACGAGGGGAACATCGGCTGCCCCACCACATTGCGGTTCGTGCGCCCCGGCACCGCCCACTGGGTGTGCTTCAGATAGACCACCATGATCAGGTGCACGGTGATCAGGGCGATGAGCAGTCCGGGTACGAACAGCACGTGCACGATGTAGAGGCGGTCGATGATCGCGTCCCCGGGGAAGGTACCGCCCCACAGGAACAGACTCAGATACGTCCCGACCACCGGGATGGACAGCACGATGGAGTTGGCCGTGCGCAACCCGGTGCCGGAGAGCAGGTCGTCCGGGAGCGAGTAGCCGGCGAACCCTTCGAGCAGGGCCAGCAGGAACAGCGTCACCCCGATGATCCAGTTGCCCTCGCGCGGGCGGCGGAAGGCGCCGGTGAAGAAGATCCTCAGCATGTGGACGCCGATGGCCGCGACGAACACCAGCGCGGCCCAGTGGTGCATCTGCCGGACCAGCAGACCCCCTCTGACGTCGAAGCTGAGATGGAGCGTGGACTCGTACGCCTTGGAGACCAGCAGGCCCTGGAGGGGTTCGAACGAGCCCCGGTAGGGCACCTCGGCCAGGCTCGGGTCGAAGAACAGGGTCAGATAGCTGCCCGTGAGCACGAGGACCACGAAGCTGTAGAGGGCGATCTCGCCCAGCAGGAAGGACCAGTGGTCGGGGAACGCCTTGCGCAGGAGCTGGGCCGCCAGTTGCGACACCGGCGCGCGCCGGTCGACCGAGACATAACTCCCGAGGGCGGCTTGACGAGCCCTGGCCCGCGTCCGCGCCTTCCGCCGCGTCACCACCATGCCGGCACCACGCTCCTCCGCGTCATCGCCTCGTCTGGCGCCTGCCCGGTCGGGCGCCAGACCAGGGGTACCCCATGGGCCGCCCGGTTCAATCCGCCCGGCCCGCCGCATGGTGCGGGCGCGGCAAGGGCACCTGCCCTGTCAGGCGGAGCGACGCAGGCGACCCGGGAGGCGCAGTGGACGGTCACAGTGGGCTCATCGACGAACTCGCGGCGGACCACCAGCGGATGCAGCGGCTCTTCGACCGGATCCGTGCCGCGCCGCGGGACGGCGACGGCCGCAAGGCCCTGCTGGAACAGCTCAGCACCGCCATGGCCCGCCACTCCGTCGTCACGAGGGAGCACCTCTTCCCCGTCGTGCGCCGGTACGTCCTGGACGGTGACGACTGGGCGGACCGGGATCTGGACCGGCAGGGCCGGATCGCCGAGACGCTGCGCGCGCTGGAGGACCTGGAAGCGGGCGAGGAGCGCTTCGGCACCCTTCTGCTCTCCTTGATCGAGCAGGTCACGGACCATGTCGTCGAGGAGGAACAGCTCCTCTTCCCCCGGTTGCGGGCGATGTGCCCCGCCGACGTGCTCGACGGG
>NZ_JBYIQX010000055.1:0-40622 GCF_057707805.1 Streptomyces sp. bgisy159
GTAGATGCATTGGCGTCCCGCCCCCCCGCGCAACCGATCTCACCGGTGACACCCCGTGAGGAAGAGGTACTGCTCGCCGTCGCCCGGGGACTGACCAACACCGAGATCGCCGACTGCCTGCACATCAGCCTGAGCACGGTGAAGACACATCTGGCGAGTCTGATGGCCAAGCTCGGTGCCCGTAACCGAGTGGAGATCGCGATGTGGGCCTACGAGACCCGCAGAATCCTCCCCGGAAACTGATCCGCGCGAGACGGGCGGAGGCCCTGCCGACGCCGCCCGGGATCACGGCCAGGGCCGGGGGAGAGGCGGCTCAGGTGTCCCCGCCGAGGCTCGACATGAACGCGGGCGGGTAGCGGTCGCCGCGCGCAGCGCCCGGCGGCACCGCCTTCTCGGTCTCCACGAGATCGTCCGCCGTGAGGACCAGGTCCATCGCGGGCAGCGCCTCGTCCAGCCGCTCACGGGTTCGAGCCCCGACCAGTGGGACGAGGTCGTCACCCTGTGCGGCCACCCAGGCGATGGCGAGTTGGGCGACCGTGCACCCCTTGGCGTCGGCGACCCGGCGCAGTGCCTCCACGAGGGCGAGGTTGTGTTCCACGTTCCCGCGCGAGAACCGCGGGCCGGCGGCGGAAGTCCCTTCCGCCGCCGGCCCGCCGTCTCCCCTGGAGGCGCGGTCCCAGGTCCTACGCCGTCGCCGCGACGGCACCCTCCTCGAACAGCGCGTGGAAGCGCCGGGTGTGGTCCACGTGACGCAGCGGACCGTGCAGCGTGACACGTGCCGTCAGGCGGGCGTCGGCGCTGGAGGCGGACAGCCGCAGCTCCAGCTCGCCGGGCTCCACCACGCGCCGGCCGTCGCGGCCGGTGAACGAGGCGAGGTCGGCCGGGACGTTCACCCGGATCCGGCGGGACTCGCCGGCCCGCAGCACCACACGGGTGAAACCCACGAGCCGCTGCACCGGCTGGACCACGGACGCCACCGGGTCGTGCAGGTAGAGCTGGACCACCTCGGCGCCCGGACGCTCACCGGCGTTGCGGACGGTGAACGCGAGGGTCACCTCGCCGTCCGTCGGGGCCGTGTCGGCATCGACCGTCAGGTCGCTCCACACGAACCGGGTGTAGGAGAGCCCGTGTCCGAAGGGGAACGCCGCCGTCGGGTCGACGTTGGAGACCTCGCTGGCCTGCGCGAGCCGCGCACCGAGGTACGTCGACGGCTGGGTGCCCGTGCCGTGGGGCACGCTGACCGGCAGCCGCCCGGAGGGGTTGACCCTGCCGCTCAGCACCCCGGCGAGGGCCGGGGTGCCCTCGGCGCCGGGGAAGAACGACTGCACGATCGCGGCCGACTCCTCCACCGCCCGGCCGAGCGCGTAGGGCCGCCCGGAGAGCAGCACGGTCACCACGGGGGTGCCCGAGTCCAGCAGCGCGTCGAGGAGCTGCTGCTGGGCCCCGGGCAGGGCCAGTGATTCCACGTCGCATCCCTCGCCGCTGGTGCCGCGCCCGAACAGCCCGGCCCGGTCGCCGAGGACGGCCACCACCACGTCGGCGTCGCGCGCGGCCGCCACCGCTTCCGCGAGGTGGGCGGTGTCGCCGTCGTCGATGCCGGTGCCGCGTGCCACGGTCAGCTCCGCGTCGGGGAACTCGAGTCCGAGGCTCTCGCGCAGCGTGGGCAGTGCGATGCCCGCGGGCGTCCCGGGGTGGTGCACGCCGACGTGCTGCGGGAAGGAGTAGCAGCCCAGTACGGCGGTGGCGGCTTCGGCGTTGGGGCCGACCAGGGCGATGCGGGATGGTGCGGCGAGCGGCAGGATGCCGTCGTTGCGCAGCAGCACCACCGCCTCCTCGGCGATCGTGCGGGCCAGTTCCCGGTTGGCGGGGCTGTCCAGGTCGACCGTGCCGCGCAGCGTGTCGGGGTCGTCCGTGCCGGCCCCGGCCAGCGCCGGAGGCACCGGGCTCCAGTCCCGGTCGAGCAGACCGAGCCGCGTCTTCTGGGCGAGCACGCGGCGCAGCGCGCGGTCGATCAGGGCCTCGGGGACGCGTCCGGCGCGCACGGCCTCGGCCAGGGGCGCTCCGAACGTCTTGACGGTGGGCAGCTCCACGTCGACCCCGGCCTGCAGGGCGGTGCCCGCCGCGTCGGCCCAGTCGCCGGCCAGTCCGTGCAGGATCCGGAGGAACGCGATGCCGAAGTAGTCGGCGACGACCGTGCCCTCGAAGCCCCACGTGTCGCGCAGCAGTCCGGTCAGCAGGGCTTCGTCCGCCGCCGACGGCAGCCCGTCGGTGTCGGTGTAGGCGTGCATGACGGAGCGTGCGCCGCCCTCGCGCACGGCCATCTCGAACGGCGGCAGCAGCACGTCGGCGAGTTCGCGCGGCCCGGCGCTCACCGGGGCGAGGTTGCGCCCGGCGCGGGAGGCGGAATAGCCGACGAAGTGCTTGAGGGTGGCGACGATCCCGGCGGACTCAAGGCCCTGCACGTAGGCGGTACCGATACTGCCCACCAGGTACGGGTCCTCGCCGATGGTCTCCTCCACGCGGCCCCAGCGGGCGTCGCGCACCACGTCGAGGACCGGCGCGAGCCCCTGGTGAACACCGACGGCGCGCATGTCACGGCCGATCGCGGCGGCCATCCGGCGGATGAGGCCGGGGTCGAAGGAGGCTCCCCAGGACAGCGGCACGGGGTAGGCGGTGGCCTGCCAGGTGGCGAAGCCCGCCAGGCATTCCTCGTGGGCCACGGCCGGGATGCCGAAGCGGTTGGCGGCGGCGATCCGCGCCTGGGTGCGCATCAGCGACAGCGCGCCGAGCGCCGGGTCGACGGGCGCGGTGCCGAAGGGACGGGTCAGCTGGCCCAGCCCGGCCGGCAGCAGGGCGTCGAGGTCGACGGCGTCGTCCATGTCGTGCTGGTGCGGGGCGACTTCGCCGCCCTCGGCGGAGGCGCCGACCCACACGCCGTACAGCTGGGCGATCTTCTCGTCGAGGGTCATGGCCTCGATCAGCGCCGATACCCGGGTGTCGGTGTCGTGGGCGGAATCGTTCCACAGGGGGGTCTGCGGGGTTTCGGGGGTGGTCTCAACGGCCACGTTGTGGGTCACTTTCCTCCGACGCCCATCAGACCCTGGACCAGGGCGCGACGGGCGAACAGGTAGACGAGAAGGACGGGCACCATGGACAGCGTCACCGCGCCCAGCAGGCCGGGGATGTCGACGCCGTGCTCGGTCTGGAAGTTGTACAGGCCGAGCGTGACGACCTTGGTGGAGTCGGACTGGGTCAGGACCAGGGGGAACAGGAAGCCGTTCCACGCCTGCAGGGCGGAGAACACCACGATGGTGGACAGTCCGCCCCGGGACAGGGGCAGCACCAGCTGGAAGAACATCCGCCACGGGGTGGCGCCGTCCACCGCCATCGCCTCGAACAGCTCGGGAGCGATGTCGCGCATGGCGCCGCTGAGGATCAGCGCCGACATCGGCAGGCAGAACGCCGCCGTCGGCAGGATGACGCCGAGCAGGTTGTCGTACAGCCCGGCCTCGCTGATCAGGTAGAACATCGGGACGATGACCGCCTGCGCGGGGATCGCGAGGCCCAGCAGGAACAGGCGGAAGATCTGCGAGGTGACCCGGCTGCGGCTGCGCACGATGGCGTACGCGAGCGGCGGCACCAGGGCCAGCACGATGGCCACCACGCACACGGTGACCAGCAGGGTGTTGAAGAAGTACCGCCCGAAGCCCGAGTCGAAGGCGCCGGTGTAGTTGTGCAGGGTGAAGGTGTCCGGCCAGGACACCGGGCCCTTCTTGGCGTAGTCCTCGCGGGTGCGCAGGGTCGCCGCGAGCAGCACGTACAGCGGCATGCCGACGAAGAGCAGCCACACCAGCGATCCGGCGCCGGCCAGGTAGTTGGGGCGGCGCCTCATGACACACCCTCCATGGAACTGCGCATCTTGTCGTAGCCGGAGACACGCACGACGATCAGGGAGATGACGGTGGCCGCCACGACCAGGCAGAGCGCGATCGCCGAGCCGGCGCCGAAGTCGAAGCTCTTGAACGCCTTTTGGTACATGTAGTAGGCGCTGATCGTGGTGTCGGTGCCCGGACCGCCCTGGGTGAGGATCAGAACGGTCTCGAAGGTGGTGAGCCCGCCGACGATCATGAGGATCATCGAGGTGATCATCGAGTTGCGCAGCTGCGGCAGGGTGATGTGGAAGAACTGCCGGTAGCGCCCGGCACCGTCGATCTCGGCGGCCTGGTACAGGACCTGGGGAATGGCGCGCGCGGCGCCCTGGTAGATCAGCGTGTGGAACGGCGTGAACTGCCAGGTGCTCACGAACGCCAGCACGCCGATCGCGGTGGTCTGCTCTCCGAACAGGTTGCCGTCACCGAACAGCCAGGTGGCTCGCGCGGGGATGCCGAAGTTGGGGTCGAGCAGCGCCCGCCACAGCACGGAGACCGCGGTGGCGGACAGCAGCAGCGGGATGAAGTAGATCGCGGAGAGAACCGCACGGTTGCGCTGCTGGCCGGCGGCCCACACGCCGAGCAGGATGCTGAGCGGGGTCTGGATGGCGACACCGAGCGCGGTCAGCAGCAGGGTGAGCCAGATGCTCTTGATCATCACCGGGTCGTCGAGGATCCGGTTCCAGTTGTCCGTACCGACCCACCGGGGTGAGCCGAGGCCGTTCCAGCTCATGAACGACAGCACCGCCACCATGATCAGCGGCGCGACGGCGAAGAGGGCGAAGAACAGGGTGGCGGGCAGCGTCCAGACGAAGCCCGGGCGCCCGACCAGGGCGGCGGAGGAGCCCTCCGGCCGCCGCCGGACCTCCTTGCGGGTCCCGGCGGCGGTGGGAGCACTCTTGGTCTGAGTGGTCATGGGTGTCATTCGGTGGGCAGGGCCTGCATGGCCTTGATGAATCCGTCGGCGTCCAGCTGGCCGTTGAAGAACTGCTGCACGGCCTGGTGCATGGGCGTGCTCGCGGCCGGCGGGTAGGCCTGGTCCCACGAGAGCTGGAACGACGGGGCCGCGGCGACCAGGTCGTACTGGAAGCGCGAGTACTCGGGGCTGGCCGAGGTGTCCAGGAACTTCGGCACGTTCGTCGTGGTGGGCAGGTTGCCGATGGCCATCTGCGCCTTGACGAACTCGTCGGAGTACATCAGCTTCAGGAACTGCTGCACGGCCTCGGGGTGCTTGGTCTTCTTCAGCACCGAGTAGAAGTTGTTGGTGTTGCCGACGACGTCGTCCGGGTCGCCCTTGCCGTCGGCGAGTGTCGGGAAGGTGGAGTAGCCGAGGCCCTTGGCCGCGAACTCCTTGGCGTCCGTCTGCTGCTGGGAGTAGTACCAGGAGCCCATCAGCTCGAACGCCGCCTTGCCGGAGGCGACCAGCGCCGGGGAGGCGCCGTTGGTGTACTTCACCGAGTCGTAGTTGGTGCCGAAGGCCCCGGCGTCCACCAGCTCCTTGATCTTGCCGAGGGCCTTCTTGCTGTCCTCGCTCGCCCAGGCGTCCTTGTCGCCCTCCAGAGCCTTCTGGAACAGCTCGGGACCGGCGACACGGTCGTAGAGGTACTCGAACCACATCAGCGTCGGCCACTGGTCACCGCCGCCGAGGGCGATCGGGGTGACGCCCTCCTTCTTGAGCTTCGTGACCGCGGTGAGCAGGTCGTCCCAGGTCTTGGGCGGCTGCACGCCGGCCTTGTCGAGGACGTTCTTGTTGTGGAAGAGCAGCACCGGCTGGGTGCCGCGCATCGGTATGCCGTAGGCCTTGTCGTCGATCACGGCGCTGTTGAACACCGAGGGCAGGAACTTGTCCTTGAGGTTCGGGTCCTTGGCGATGAAGTCGTCGAGCGGCATCAGCAGGTCGGCCTTGACGAACGGCTGGATGCTGCCGCCGCCCCAGTTGAAGAAGACGTCCGGCGCCTGTGGCGTGCCGATGATCGTCTGCAGCTTCTGCTGGTAGTCGGCACCGGGGATGGTGTCGAGCACGGCCTTGACGTCCGACGTCTTGTTGAAGGTGTCCACGATCTGCTTCTCGACCTTGTTGCTGGCGTCGCCGTAGACCAGGATGTGGATCTTCCCGTCGTTCGACGAACCGCTGCCGCTGCCCCCGCAGGCCGTCAGGCTCACAGCCATGGCGAGGGTGGCGCCGCAGGCGAGCAGTCCGTGCAACCGCGTGCGTGTCTTCATCGTCCGCCTTTCGAAAATTTCGGCAGCATTGCCGAAAGTCCATGCGGACGGACAGTAGGGTGCGACGCGATGTCTGGTCAATGACCTTGCTGGCACGCATCCAAAGCGTTATCCCCGCTCGTGACGCAGTGGCCTATCCTGCCCTGCATGTACGGTGACGACGATGGGGTGGGCGAGGGGCGTGTGACCCTCGCGACGGTGGCCCGAAAGGCAGGAGTATCACTTCCGACTGTTTCGAAGGTGCTGAACGGGCGGGCGGACGTCTCCCGGACGACACGCGCCAAGGTGGAACACCTCCTGCGGTCCCAGGGCTACCGCCGCCGCCCGTCCGGCCCTTCTCACGCCCCCCTCGTCGAGCTGGTCTTCCACGAACTGGAGAGCGTGTGGGCCGTCGAGCTCATCCTCGGCGCGGAGAACATCGCCAAGGCGAACGGCGCGACGGTCGTCCTCACCGAGAGCGGCACCCGCCAGGCGCCCGCCGAGGACTGGATCGAGGGGGTGCTCAGGCGGCGGCCGCTCGGCGTCGTCCTGGTCTTCTCCACGCTCCCCGAGCCGGTCAAGCGCCGGCTGCGCTCCCACGACATCCCCTTCGTCATCATCGACCCCGCCGGAGACCCCGACCCCGATGTTCCCTCGGTCGGCTCGGCCAACTGGTCGGGCGGACTCGCCGCCACCCGCCACCTCACCGAACGCGGACACCGGCGCGTCGCCGTGATCACCGGACCCGAGGACCTGATGTGCTCCCTGGCCCGCCTCGACGGCTACCGCTCCGCCATGGCCATGGCCGGTCTGGACGCCGACCCCGCCCTCGTCCGGTACGGCGACTTCCACGTCCACAGCGGCTTCGGCCACGCCATGGACCTGCTCGCACTCCCCGACCCGCCCACAGCGATCTTCGCCGGCAGCGACCTGCAGGCCCTCGGTGTCCTGCAGGCGGCGCGCCTACGGGGCCTGAGCGTCCCGCGGGACCTCTCCGTGGTCGGCTACGACGACGTCTCCCTCGCCCAGTGGGCCAGCCCGCCCCTCACCACGATCCACCAGCCCCTGCGCCACATGGCCGAGGAAGCGACCCGCATGCTCCTTCAGCCGGTGACCCCCGGCCGCGCGGCCCAGCGGATCGAACTGGCCACGAGACTGGTGGTGCGCCAGACGACCGCCGCCCCGGTACGGCGGTGACATCGCCGGCGCACCCCGACCGCTGCGAGGCGGGCCGCCGGTGCGGGGAGGCGTCCTTCCTGTGGCGCTGTGCCACGGGCGTTCAGCCGGCCGGGATCTCCTGCCAGGGCGACGGCGCCGTGCCCGCGGCCCATGCGCACAGCGCTTCCTCGTCGACGCAGACGATGCCGCACTGCTCCGCGTACTCGAGCGCGGGCTGCGTGAAACCGCTGGTCGTGACGAGGAGGGCGAGGTCGGCGCCGTGGACGGCGAAGCAGGTACCGCCGAAACGCTGGAGGTCCTGGGAACCGACGTTGTTCCCGTCGCCGTATCGCTTGCACTGGATCACCAGCCGACGCCCGTCCGGGGTGTTGGCCACCACGTCGGCCCCCAAGTCCCCGGCGCCACCCACGACTTCGACGCCCGTGCAGCCGTCGCGTCCGCACAGGGCGGCTATCTCCGCCTCGAATAGCGCGGGGTCCTCGGCCGGACCCGGCTCTTCTTCCTCCCCCGTCACCGGATCGGTGGCCGGGCACGGCTCCTCTTCCTCCCGCGGGGCGGGGAGAACGACGTCCGGGCAGGGTTCCTCAGGGACACCCGTCCGCGTTCCGGCCGGGGCGGGCGGCGCGTCGAAGGCGTCCACGGCCGTGTGTGCCGCCTGTTCCAGTGTCTCGGTGGCGTGCCGTGCGAGGCGGGAGGGGGAGAGCCTGCGGCGGCGGTGTATCCAGCGCAGGAGGAGGGCGGCGCCCACGCCGGCGAGCGCGAGGACCCACTCGGGCCGGTGCTCGAACGCCCTCGCCATCGCTCGCACGACTGCTCCGGCCAGCGCGATGAGGAGGGCGAGCAGCGCGAAGAAGGCGGCCGTGACGCGCAGACTGAAGCGCGGCTCACGCTTTGGTCCTGTGGGACGAACGGGCTGGCTCATCGTGGTGGTACCTCCCCGGATTGCCGACGTGTGCGACCTCCCGTCTGCCCGAGATCGCGAACTTCAACGCGGCGCGGGGACGGGGCCGTCTGCGGGTGGTCGGTCGGCACCCGGGGGCCTTCGGCCATGTCCTGCCTCCCGTCGCCGGCGCCCCACGCCGGGACGAGGGCTACTGTCTCGGCATGACCGACAACGACCTGCGCTCCGTCACGGTCGAGCGCACCAGCACCGGCCGCTACGTCGCCACCAACGACCGCGGCGGCACGATCGCCTTCGGCACCGCCTCCGGTCCCGCCGCGGACGCCGGGTTCACCCCGGTCGAACTGCTGCTCGCCGCGCTCGGGGGCTGCACGGCGGTCGACGTGGACGTCGCCACCAGCCGCCACGCCGAGCCGGACGAGTTCCGCGTCACGGCGACCGGCCACAAGACCGGTGACGAGCTCGGCAACCGGCTCACCGGCCTGCGGGTCTCCTTCTCCGTCTCGTTCCCGGACGGCGAAGGGGCCGACCGTGCGCGGGCGATCCTGCCGAGGGCGGTGAAGGCGTCGCACGACCGGCTCTGCACGGTCAGCCGCACGGTGGAGACCGGCACGCCGGTCGCCACGGAGATCGAGGAGGCCTGAGGCCCGCGGCCGGCCCAAAGTTCCCGGCTCCGTCGGCCGGGCTCGGCGGGGTGACGGATCCCTCACCCGCCGACAGCGGTCAGGGGCTGGACCCGGCCCCTGCGCCCAGCCGATCGTGGACGCCATGGACGATCACGCAAGGGCACCCGTCGACCGGGCCGGCCTCGTCGAGGCCGGCCCGGAGGAGGCCTTCGAGGTACGCCGCTTCTCGGCCCGGCTCGGCCTGCCCGGCCTGGTCGACGTGCACACGCACTTCATGCCCGAGCGCGTCCTGCGCAAGGTCTGGGACTACTTCGACAGGCTCGGCCCGCTCACCGGCGGCATCGAGTGGCCGATCACCTACCGGGCCGAGGAGCGGCAACGGGCATCCCTGCTGCGGGAATTCGGCGTCCGCGCCTTCACGGCGATGCTCTACCCGCACAAGCCCGGCATGGCACGGTGGCTGAACGACTGGGCCGTCGGCTTCGCCCGCCGCACCCCGGGCTGCCTGCACACCGCCACCCTCTTTCCCGAGCCGGACGTGCGGGCGTACGTCGGCGAGGCCGTCGAGGCGGGTGCCCGGGTGTTCAAGGCGCACGTCCAGGTGGGGGCGTACGACCCGGCCGACGAACTCCTCGACGGCGCCTGGGGACTGCTGGCCGAGGCCCAGGTCCCCGTGGTGATCCACTGCGGCTCCGGACCCGCCCCCGGCAAGCACACCGGCCCCGAGCCGATCGCCCGCGTCCTGGCCCGCCACCCACGGCTCCGGCTGATCGTGGCCCACATGGGGATGCCCGAGTACGAGGACTTCCTGGGCCTCGCCGAACAGTACGGGCAGGTGCGGCTGGACACGACCATGGCGTTCACCGACTTCGCCGAGCGGCTCGCGCCGTTCCCCCGCCGGGCCCTGCCCCGGCTCACGGACCTCGGCGACCGCATCCTGCTCGGCTCGGACTTCCCCAACATCCCCTACCCGTACCTGCACCAACTCCGCGCACTGGAGCGCCTCGGCCTGGGAGACGACTGGCTGGGCGCGGTGTGTCACGACAACGGGGCACGGCTGTTCGGTCTGTGAGGGGAGCCACGGTGGGGCAGGCCCCGGCGTGACCTGCCCCGGGCCCGCCCGGGGCACACCGGCGCCGTCGTGCTCCCGGCAGGCGTCCGGGCGACGCGTGCAGAGCGGTGACATGTGTCGCGGTCGTTGCCGCCGTTGCGGGCCGTGGCTCAGGTGGGCGGGTGTCCGGCGCCGTCGGTGCGGTCCGCTTGGCTGGAGAACTTGTTGAGGAAGACGTCGTAGCGGCCGTCGGGGCGGTGTGCGATCGTCGCTCCGTCCTGCCAGATGCCGTTCTCCGGCCACCACTGGGAGTCCGCCGGGTCGCCCTGGTTCTGGTGGACGTTGTGCATGCCGAGGTCCGCGTGGGGCCGGTTGTCGAAGGGTTCTCCGAAGACGAGGACGCGCTGCCCGGGCACCAGGATGCCCTCCAGCGCGGTGGCGGCCTCGATGTTGCTGCCGGCGTGCCAGGGCCGTGAGCCGAACAGGTCGAGGAGTTGCTGGAGCCAGGACGGCGGGCGCCGCTCGAACAGGACGCCGGAGCGGTCCACCAGCGCGGGATGGCGCAGGTAGTCCAGGGCGCCGGACTCCGGTCGCCGGTCCAGCTCGTGGTAGCCGGGAGGCAGTGTCACGGCCGGTTCCAGGGCGGCGGCGTCCAGTGTGAAGGTCTTCCACCGCACACCCACACTGGACTTGTGGCTGTCGACGTCGACGGCACAGTGGTAGCGACCGTCGGGCGCGTCCACCTCCATGTTGACGTGGAACCAGCGGCCCTGGTCGTCCGGCTGGTCGCGGTGGTGCCCGTGCAGGGTTCCCGAAAGCACGCCGTAATGGTCGAAAGGCATGCCACCAGTGAACCACCGTGAACGCGCTACGTGGTTCACCGGTGACTTCCGGTGCGGCCCCGGAGTCGAGGCCAAAGGTGCCGGTCCGTCAGGCACCACGCGACGGGAGTGGCGCCGCGCGGGGTGCCGCCGGCCGGCGGGAGCGGCGGCGGCAGCCCCGGCTCGTCACCGGCGGGTGCGCAGCTTGCCCAGGAGCCGCTGGGCCTGGGCGCGTCGGCGCGGATCGGCTGCGGCGCGGCGGGCCCGGTCCATGGTGCGCCGGCCCTGCGGGCTCCGCGCGAACCGCTTGATCTTCTCGAGTACTGCGGACACGTCACTCCTCCCCTCGGATGCCCGGCTTCCGGCCGGGCTGCGTGGGTTCACGGTTACCCCGGAACGGCCGGTCCAGCCCTGCGGAACCGCGGTCGTGCGTCCACCCCGCGATCGGCCGGCACCGCCACAGCGAGGCGAACGCTCCGTCGGCGCGGCTGCGTCCTGGGAAGTGGCGCAGGAGGTGCCACCTGATCCGGGTGTCCGGCCCAGCCCCCGGCATCCGCCTCACCGATGGGCGGGCGGCGCGCGGTCCGGGCCTGCGGGTCAGGGCTTGCGGGCCAGGGCGGCGGCGATCAGGTACTCCCACACGGTCAGTTCGCGCTCGCCGCTGTTCCCCCACGGGGTGTTCGCCGGATCGGGACGCCACAGTGCGGCGGGGACGATACCGGGTTCCAGGATCTCCAGCCCCTCCAGCAGGGAGGCGATCTCGGCGTCGGTGCGCCACCGGCCGCGGCCGAACGTCTGCTGGAGTACCCGCTCGGCCTCCTCCGTCTCCGCGTTGTGGCCGGACCGGAAGTGGCTGACGAAGAAGTAGCTGCCGGAGGGCACCTGTTCGCGCCAGTACCGGACGATGCCCAAGGGGTCCTCGTCGTCGTTCACATGGTGCAGGATCGCGCTGAAGACGACGCCGACGGGACGGTCGAAGTCGATCAGCTGCGTGGTGTCGAGGTGCTTACGAACCTCCTCGGGGTTGCGGACGTCGGCCCTGATGAACCGCGTCCGGTCGTTCTCCTCCAGCAGCGCACGCCCGTGCACCAGAACCTGGGGGTCGGTGTCCACGTAGACGACCCGGGACTCGGGTGCGTGCCGCTGGGCGACCTGGTGCACGTTGTCGGCAGTGGGCAGACCGCTGCCGAGGTCGATGAACTGCCGTACCTCCGAGGTCCTCACGATCTCCGCTATCGCGCGGGTGAGAGCCGAACGGTTGGCGAAGGCGATGGCGACCGATCCGGGCAGATCCCGTTTGAACACATCGCCGATCTCCCTGTCCACGGCGTAGTTGTCCTTGCCGCCCAGGAGATAGTCGTACACCCGGGCGATGCTGGGTTTGGTCGCGTCGATACGGGATCCGTCATCCGTCATGGCCGACATCTTCCCCCGGAACGCCGCCGGTCGGCCAGTCCGGCCAACGGCGGTACGGGACAGGGCCGTCGGCGTGGGGCGGGGGTCATCACCATGCGTCTCGGCGACCTGGTCGTGGTCTCCGACGCCACCCCTGAGCGCCGGTCCCAGCAGCTGAAGGGCGACGTGATCACGTTCCCCGGAGCCGGCACCGCGGGCAACGAGGTGCCGGGCGCCGTCCTGGGCGCCGCCGGCGGCGACACCTGACAGCCGGTGAGCGGGGCGCGACCGGGCCAGGACACGAGGGGTGCGGACCGCGGGCGGGCTTCCCCGGGAAGCGGGCGACGGCGGCGCTACGAGCGGTAGCCTCGGGGACGGCCGCCCCGTCCACAGACCCGGAGTCGCCCATGACCGGCATGACCACTGCACAGGACCTCGCGATCGTCGCCGCCGGCCCGCCGGCCGACCCCACCGTGGAGCAGGGCGACCTGTCGATCGCGCTGGCGGGGGCCGAACTCCTCGACCTCGTGGACCGCGAGGCCGTATCGCTCGACGAGGACCGGATCGTTCCCGGTCCGGCCGCCGAGGACGAGGACCCGCTGCTGCGCGAGGCAGCGTCGCTTCTGGTCCGCCGCACCCCCTACGAGACCGTGGAGGACTGGCTGTGGCGCCGGGGCAACGGCCTGGCCGTCCGCTACCGCGACGCCCTCGCGGCCCAAGGGCTCACGACACCCGCACGCGCGCACCGCACACCGTTCCGCAGGCCCCGGGCGGCCCCGGCCGATTCCGCCGCCCTGGACCGGGCGGCCCGGCGCTGGACATCCGGCGAACCCGTCCTTGCCGGGCTGGCGGCAGCCGCCCGCATCACGGACCCGGCGGACGACACGTCCGTCGGCCTGACGGACGCACAGGCGACCGTGCTGGGCAGCGTGCACCAGGCGATCACGGAACTGGCGGCCGAGCGGCAACGCCGATCCATCGAAGCGGCGGCCTTCGACAACATCTGGCGCGGCAACTGAGCACCGAGCACGAGCCTGCACGCCCTCACCGGCGGAAGCCAAAGGGATGCTCCCCCGATTTTTCGACGCTGAAGATCTTCGACGCCGGAGATCCTCCGGGTGCTGGTCGAAACCAGATGGGAAAAGAGGCCCTCGGCTCACCCAGGTCCGGCCCACCGTGACCCGCCCAGGATCTCCCCGGAGGCCGGTGGAACACATCGAGCCGACTCCCCTCACCGGCACCTGACCGGCGACCCCGGCCTGCTCCGCCGTCCTGCCCTGGTCTGCGCGGGTGGCCGACCACGCCCGGTCACCCCTCTCGTAGGCAGCGACGGCACGGTCGTGTGCCGCGCCCGTCCCCACTCCGCCCCTGCCCCCACGCTCCAGCCCGCCCGCTGCCCCGATGCGGCGCCCTCTGCCCCGGGCCGCGGAAGTGGCGGTGGTCAGGGAACAGAGACGCCGCGGACGATCTGGTCGGTGAGCGCTTCCACGAACGTCGGGTCGGTGGGGTCCTGCCGCGCGGCCGCCCGGCCGAGCACCGCCATCAACGCGGACCCGAGGATGGCGTTCGCGGCATCGGCAGGGCTCTCGAACGTGAAGGCACCCCGGTCCCGGCCTTCGATCAGCAGGTCGCGGAGTGGACGGGCGATGCGGGCGTCGTTGGCCTCGAGCGCCGTGTTCATGCGTCCGGCGGCTCCCAGGGCGCTCAGCAGCCCCGCGCACATTCCCGGGTGGGCCCCCAGGTAGCCGACTATCGCCTTGACGACCGAACGCAGCCGTACATGGGCTGGCGCCGCCGGGGCGACCGCCGCGGCCATCTGCTCCGCCCCCTGGTCGACGTGGGCGGCGAGCAGAAACGCCAGCAGATCCTCCCGCCCGGAGAAGTAGTAGTACAGCGTCGCCCGGGATGCCCCGACCATCCGCGCGACGTCCTCGAGGCGCGGCTCCGCATCGAGCCTGAGTACCTCCTCGCTTGCCCTGAGCAGTCGGTCGGTCAGGTCGGGCGGTGGTGTCTTCATGGTCTTGAGGGTACCCGTTGAGCCGTACCGCGGTTTGGACTACAGTCTAGATCATGGTTCAAACACAATATGTACAGCGATACGGCCCGTGGGCGATCGTCACGGGCGCCTCCTCGGGGATCGGGCAGGCGTTCGCGGAACATCTCGCCCGCCAGGGCATCCACCTCGTCCTGGTCTCCCGGACCACCGACCGGCTGCGGGAACTGGGGAACGCGCTCACCGCAGCGCACGGCGTCCGTCACCGCGTGCTGGCACTCGATCTGGAGGAGCCCGACGCCGCCACGCGCCTCGTCGAGGCGACCGCCGACCTGGACGTCGGTCTGCTCGTCTCGAACGCCGGGGCGGGACGGCCCGGCCTGCTGCTGGAGCAGGATCTGGCGGCACTCCACAAACGCTTCCAGTTGAACGCGGTCTCACATCTCGAACTCGCTCACCACATCGGCCGACGGCTCGTCGCCCGTGGCGGCGGCGGGATACTGCTCGTGGCCGCACTCGGGGGGCACGGGATACCTCACATGGCCCATGACAGCGCCGCCAAGGGCTACGTGCTGAACCTGGGCGAGGCCCTGCACCACGAGTTGAAGGGGGCCGGGGTGGACGTGACCGTGCTCCTTCCCGGGAACGTGGAGACACCGATCATCGACAAGCTGGGGATAGACCGTAAGTGGATGCCCCTGCGCACCCTGCCGGCCGACACCGCGGTCCGCGAGGCGATGCGCGCACTGGCCAAGGGCAGACCCCGGCACGTACCCGGACGCTTGATGCGCAACCTGAGCCGCCTCCTGCCGCGTGCGCTGTCGGTCCGGGTGAACGGCCGGATGCTGGGTCGGGCCGCTCAGGCCCTGCAGACGCGGGAGGCAGGGGCGCGGGCCTGATCGCAGCCGAAGGCGTCGACCTTGCCGGACGCCGCCTTCCGCTCGGTGCGCCCAGGTTCCCGCAGGAGCCGGGCGCCCACGCTGACGCCCGGCGGCCTGGGAGTCCCGACCCGCACGAGCGCCGTACGGCTCGGTCCCCGAGGGACGGTGGGTCATCCGGCCACGATGGACCCGGTGACTCCAGGGACCGGCCGTCCGGTGCTGCGGGCCTTCACGAGCGGAGACGTGGAGGTGCGCGTGACCTTCAGGAACCGATCGGTATCCGCAGCACCTGGCCGGGGACGATCACATCGGGGTCGTCGATCCGGGTCGGATTGGCGCGCACGATGCGGGTGTACAGGGACGCCTCGCCGTAATGGGTCTCGGCGATCGCTGACAGGGTGTCCCCCGACCGCACCGTGTACTCCCGGTAGCCGACATAGTCATCCACGATCCGCGGCGCGTAGATCACGGGAACCGACACCCTGTGGACCTCGCTGCCGTCCTTGGCGCTGACCTCGAAGATCTGCACCAGGAGGCGGTCCCGGCGAAAGTCCGTCCCGCCGACGTCCACTTGAAGCTGGAACGCCGCGTACTCGCCCGTTCCGCCCCCGACCGAGAAGTGGCCGGTGACCTCGTGGTGTCCGTCGGTCACCCGGTAGTGGAGCGTCGCCTCGAAACCCGTGCCGATCCCGCCGATCAGTATCGGGTTGCCCACAAGGTCGAACTCATCGGGCTGTTCGATGGTGTTGGCCATGGTTGATCCCTTTGTCTGTCGATTCCTCCTTCTCCCACCGTCGCAACGGCCTCGCATGCCGGTCAAGTGGCATCGCCCGCCGTGCTTGTGACGCCATGTCGGATCGGTGGCGCCGCCGGAGGGAGGACGCCGCCGCACGCGGGTGACGGCCTCGGTAGATGTTCGGCGAGGACGACCGGAACGTGGCGCGCCTGCCTGGGGCGTGGCGGTCAGCACCCGCGTGTGCCGGGGCAGTCAGCGAACGTCGGCGTGTCCGTGGGACGGTCAGGCCGCCGCGACGGCGGCGGGTTGTCCGGTGATGAGGGATCGGTAGGCGGCGAGGACCACGCGAAGGGTGCGTAGTCCTGCGTGTCCGTCGGGGTGGGGGCGTCGGCCGGTGCGGGCGGCGGTGAGGAAGTGGTTGAGCATGGCGGCGTTGAGGTCGGTGGCGGCGGGTTCCCAGCGGGGTGTGGCGTGAAGGGCGTCGTAGCCGGTGAGAAGGGGCGGGAAGGCGTCGAACTCGGCCAGGGCGGCTTCGGTGACGCAGGTGAGGGTGAGGCCGCCCCAGGTGGGGTGGGTGGCGGGATGGCTCCAACTGCAGTCGATGGTGGCGACCAGGCCTCGGGGATAGGTCAGTGTGATCAGGCCGGCGGTCTCGACGCCTCCCGCCGGCTCATCGGATGCGGGGGAGAGGTGGGTGTTGGCCACGGCGTGGACATGGTCCGGCTGTTCGCCGTCGAGGAGGACGTCGAGGAGGTCCGCGACGTGAACCGTGTGGTCCATGACGGCGCCGCCCCCGGAGAGTGCGGGGTCGGTGAACCAGGAGCGCTCCAGCGCCGGCGGCGAGGAGTTGTTGACGCCGTGGACACTCAGGAGCCGGCCGAGCGAGCCGTCCGCGAGGTTGCGCCGCAGGGAGGTGAAGGCGGGGTGGAAGCGTACGGGGTAGGCGGTCATGAGACTGACGCGGGCGGACTCGCAGGCTTCGATCATGGCCAGGGCGTCCGGTTCGGTGGTGGCCAGCGGTTTTTCGCACAGAATGTGGGCTCCCGCGGCGGCCGCCTGTTCGACGAGGTGCCGGTGGCGGGTGTTCTCGCTGGTGATGATGACGGCGCGGGGCTGTTCGGCGAGGGCTGCTTCATAGCTGGAGCGGTAGGAGACGCCCAGTTCGTCGGCGAGGGCCTGGCCGCGGGTGGGGTCCGCGGGGTCGGCGTCGGGGTCGGCGGTGACGAGCTCGATGTCCGGGCGCTCGTGCAGCAGTCGCACGTAGGTCGCTGCGTGGACATGGGCGAAGGACAGGACGGCGACCTTCATCGGTGGTTCTCCTCCGTGAGGGGATGCGAGTGGGTGTCGTCGACCGCGACGGCCCGACCGGTGGCGGCGGATCGTCGCGCCGCTGCGGAGATGCGGACGGCTGCGACGCCGTCGTGCGCGCTGACCCGAGGGGGTGCGCCACCCTGGAACGCGGCCGCGAACTCGCTGATCTGCATGGCGAACGGGTCCTCACCGAAGCCACCGGTCGGAACACCGTCGCCCTGTGCGGCGGGGCTTCCGCTCACACGCAGCGAGGGGTGGGCGAGGGAATCATGGGTGAGGGTGCCGTGCGTGCCCGCGACGTGGAAGGTGTAGCGGAACGGGGTGGCCGGCGGACCCCAGACGCCCAGGACCTGGGAGATCACGCCCGAATCGTGGGTGAGGGTGGCGCTTCCGGTTGCCACGGGGCCGTCGGGGGCGGTGGGGTTGCCGCGCTGGGTGGCGTGGACGCGGGTGACTTCACCGAAGAGCCAGCGGGCAATGTCGATGTCGTGGAGCATCTGGTCGGTGACGATACCGCCGGAAAGGGCAGGGTCGGCGAACCATTCGCTCCAGGTGGGATAGCGGCCGGCGCGTGTGAAGCGGGCGACGGCCACTCGCCCGAGGGCGCCGGACGTGACGGCGTCACGGAGGCGGACGTACGCGGGGAAGAACCGCACCACATGACCGGGGTAGAGCAGTCGGCCCGCCCGGTGGGCGGCGTCGGCCATGCGCTGGGCGTTCTGCGGCGTCAGGGCGAGTGGCTTCTCGCACAGGACGTGCGCTCCCGCCGAGAATGCGGCGAGGGCGATGTCGTGGTGGGTGGTGGTGGGCGTGCAGATGTCGACGATCGCCGCCCAGCCCAGGGCTTCTTCGAGCGAGGCGGCTTCGGTGAGGCCGAACTCCTCGGCGAGCGGGGCGGCTTGCCCGTCGGTGGAGAAGACTCGGATGCGTGCGCCGAGTGCGATCCAGGCCGGTATGTGCGTACGGGCGATGAATCCGGCGCCGATCACGGCCACGTCGAGTCTGTTCATGCTCGGTTCTCCTCGTCGTTGCTTCGTCCTGCCGCATGGCGTGCTCGAAGGGCGCCGCGGACGCCGCGCACGCGGGCGGAGGTGAGGTCGGGGACGGTCCAGCGCGCTCCGGCGGAGGTGAGGTCGGTCGCGGCGGCGGTGGTGGTGACGCCGACGATGTCCCGTACTCCGGCAGCGACCAGGGCATGGACGCCGGAGGGCGAGTCCTCGAAGGCCAGGCAGTGCTCGGGCCGGGCGCGCAGGGCCGCGCACGCCTTCAGATAGCCCTCCGGGGAGGGTTTGCCCGCGGTGGTGTCCTCGGAGGTGACGACCACGTCGACGAGGTGCCGTACGCCGAGGACCTTGTCGAGGAGATGCTGCGCCCACGGGGCGCCGGCGCTGGTGATGACGGCCACCGGGTACTTCACGCGTAGCTGCTGGATGAGTGCGGCAGCGCCCGGTACGGCCTCGATGCCGTCGGCGTGTTCCAGGGTGAAGGCCGTCATGGCGGAGAGCACGGCTGCGACGTCGGTGCCGGTCCAGGGCCCGGGAACGGCGGCGATGACGTCTCCGGGCCGCCGCCCCATGTAGTGCCGCTCGTAGTCGGAGTCGTTCACCGTGACGCCCCAGCTGTCGAAGAACGCCTGCCAGGCAAGGCGGTGGACCCCTTCACTGAGGACGAGGGTTCCGTCCAGGTCCAGCAGGACTGCCTCGCACCGATCTGCGGTGCCGGAACCGTGCGCACCCGGCCGGCCGGGGGTGCCGCGGCGAGCGGCCGTCACGACGCCGCCCAGCTGAACATCAGGGCCCCGGCACGTATCGGTCCGCCGGCCGACGGCGCCTGCGCCGATCCCGGTGCGCTGTCCAGGACGACGACGGGACAGATGGCGGACAGACCCCGCGCGCGAACCGCGTGAGGGTCGAACGTGATCACGTGCCGGCCGACCTCGACCCGTTCTCCTTCGCTGACGTGCGTGCGGAATCCTTCTCCGTTCAGCCGGACGGTGTCGATGCCCAGGTGTACCAGGACAGCCGCCCCGCCTTCGGCCACGATGACGAACGCGTGCGGGCGCACCACGGTGACCTGGCCGCTGACAGGAGCCGCGACATCGACGGGCCGCCGGGCGTCGGCAGGCTCCACCGCCATTCCCGAACCCACCATCTGAGCGGCGAAGACCGGGTCCGGGACGTTGCCCAGCGCCGCGAGGGTCCCGGACAACGGGGCGTGGACCTCAAGACTCACAGCAGCTCCTTGATGTCCTCGGCCAGCGAGTCCGCCTCCGGGCCCACGACGACCTGTACGACACCGGCCGAGACGAGCACGCCGAGAGCCCCCGCCTTCCTGAGAGCGTCGACGTCGACGGCCTCCGTGTCGCGCACCTCGGTTCGCAGCCTGGTGATGCAGGCCTCGATCTCGGCTATGTTCCCGGTGCCGCCGAGCCCCTCGACGATCAACCGCGCTTTCTTGGACATGTCTGTGCCCCTCATGGATGAGCGTGCCGAACGGCGTCCATCGACCGCCGCAAGCAGAACTGGTAAGTACCAGTAGGGACCAGAAGATAGCGGGTGAGGGCTTGGTGGGCAACTAGGGCATGTGCATGTCAAACATGCGGGTCCGGGCGGGGCCGGGAGATGGACGCCGACGGTCGAGTGCGGCACGGGCCGGCGCCGTCCCGCACGCTTCCTGTGTTCTTGTCGCGCCGACGGAGCCTGCCGCGCGGCGGGCGCCGGCGTGTCCGGCGAATGAGATCTTGACCGGCGTCGACCGCGGGGGTGGCGCTCGGCGGACGGCGAGCCTGCGCCCGGTCCGGCCGGCCCTCGAGGCGCGTCGCCGTGCCTGAGGAGGTCCTTGCCGAGCGGGGCGTTCGTGCCGCGGAGGGCGAAAGGGGTGTCCGGCCTGGGGTGGGATGCGGAGGATCAGTTGTCGGACAGGGTCATGTGCAACTGGTAGCGGTCGGCGCGGAACCATGAGCGCGCGTGCTCGACGGGCTGCTTGCCGCTGAAGGCGATGCGGTCGAACGTCATGACGGCAGTGCCCCTGGGGATGCCCAGCAGTGCCGCCGTCTCCGTCGAGGCGGGCCCTGCCCCGACGGTCTGCTCAGCTCGGTCGACGGGCATTGCGAAGCGGGAGGCGAGAGTGTCGTAGACCGACGCCGTGAAGTCGACCGAGTCCAGATCGGGCAGGAGCTGTGCGTCGTACCAGGCGTCCTCGACCGAGATGGGCGTTCCGTCGGCCAGCCGCAGGCGGCGAACGTGCCAGGCTTGCCGCTCCTCGGTCATCCCCAGGGCTTCGGCGGCGGCCGATGTGGGGGGCTCCTGGCTGACGGAGAGGACCACGGTGCCCGGTTCCAGGCCGAGTCGGCGCATGTCCTCGTGGAAGGAGGCCAGGCCCAGCTCCGAGCGGTGGGTGCGTTCGGCTACGAAGGTGCCGCGCCCGTGCACCCGTACGGCCAGGCCTTCCGCCACGAGCTGGCTCAGGGCCTCCCGCACCGTCACCCGGCTGACCCCGTGGTCGACGCACAACTGCCGCTCGCTGGGCAGTGCATCGCCGGGCGAGAGCTGGTTGGTGCACATGTCGACGAGGATCGCCCGCAGTTGTGCGTGTTTGGTCAGCATGCCCTTGCCGGCGATCTGCTGTGCAGTCACTGCGACCCCACTCTCGATTCCCGGGAGGCGCCGTCGCGCCCCTAGCTGGTTACTACCAGTATGCAGCATGCGGGGACTCGCTGTTCCGTAGCGGCGCCGCCCGGGGTTCGCGAGCGATGGATCGGGTGCCGGCGTCCGGGGGGAGTTCCGCCGCTCCGGACCATTGACAGGTCCTGACTCCAGGGTCATCCTGTGGGGCAACGCAACTGGTTACTACCAGACAATACCAGTGGGTTCGGCTTGCTCGGCCACTTCGCGCTGCGTTCCCGCCGGCTCTCCCGCGCCCCGCCATCCGCTCACTCCTCGAGGTTCGTCATGAGCACCGACACGTCCACATCCGCAGGCCGCCGCCCGGGCCTGGCCGGCCTGCAGAAACTCGGCCGCAGCCTGATGCTGCCGATCGCCACGCTCCCCGCCGCGGGCCTGCTGCTCCGGCTGGGGCAGGACGATGTCCTGGGCAGGTTCTCCGCCCTGCAGGACACCGCCCACGTGATCTCCGCCGCCGGCGGAGCCCTCTTCACGCACCTGCCGCTGATCTTCGCCGTGGGCATCGCGATCGGCTTCGCCAAGAAGGCGGACGGCTCCACAGCACTGGCCGCGGTGGTCGGCTACCTCGTCCTCGACGGCGTCTTCGCGGCGATGTCCCCGGTCGTCCTGAAGGGGAAGCAGGACCTCGCGGGCGAGCAGGCCGTCGTCAACTTCGGCGTCCTCGGTGGCATCGTCATCGGTCTGCTCGCGGCGATGCTCTGGCAACGCTTCTACCGCACCGCGCTCCCGCCCTATCTCGGCTTCTTCAGCGGCCGTCGACTCGTTCCCATCCTGACCGCCGTCACCGCCCTGGTGGTCGGGGTCCTGATGAGCCTGATCTACCCCCTGTTCAACAGTGGCCTCACCTGGGTCGGCGAGGCCGTCGACGCGAACAGCGTCGTCGGCGGCGGCATCTACGGAACGGCGAACAAACTGCTCATCCCGCTCGGCCTGCACCACATCCTCAACTCCGTCGTGTGGTTCATCATCGGCGACTACCAGGGCGCCCACGGCGACCTCAACCGGTTCTTCGCCGGCGACCCCGAGGCAGGCATCTTCATGACCGGATTCTTCCCGATCATGATGTTCGCCCTTCCCGCCGCCGCCCTGGCCATCTGGCGCGAGGCCCGCCCCGAACACCGCAAGGCCGTCGGCGGAATCATGCTCTCAGCGGGACTTACCAGCTTCCTCACCGGCATCACCGAGCCGATCGAGTTCGCCTTCCTCTTCGTCGCATGGCCCCTGTACCTGGTCCACGCCGTGCTGACGGGAACGTCCCTCGCCCTCGTCAACGCCCTCGGCATCCACCACGGGTTCACCTTCTCCTCGGGACTCATCGACTACGTCCTCAACTGGGGCAAGGCCACCCACCCACTGTTGCTGATCCCCATCGGCCTGGCCTACGCCGTCGTCTACTACGTGCTGTTCCGCTTCGTCATCCGCCGCTGGAACCTGCGCACCCCCGGGCGCGAGGACGACAACCAGGACACCCCGGAAACCGACCGAGACCGCCGGCCCCAGCCCGCGGCCTGACCGGAAACGCACACCCCGTCCCCTTCGAAAGGAACCCGTCCATGGCGCAGCGCGTCGTCTCCATCGGCTTCCGCAGCGGCCTGCACGCGCGGCCCGCCGCGACCTTCGTCCAGGCCGCCGCGCAGGCACCTCTGCCGGTCACGATCGCCGTCGAAGGCAAACGCCCGGTGGCCGCCGGCAGCATGCTGGGCGTCCTGTCGCTCGCCGTCGGCCACGGCGACCAGGTCATCCTGACCGCGCAGGGCGAACACGCCGAGGCCGTTCTCGACGAACTGGCCGACCTGCTGGGCAAGGAGTCCGACGCGTGAGCCCTGGCTTCGCCACGATGACCGGCTGCGGCGTCGGCCCCGCATCGGCATCCGTACCCGTGGTCCGTGTGACGCCGCCGGCCGTCCTGCCCCCCGAGGAAGAGCCGCGAGCCGCCGCCGGCCGCTCCCTGGCGATGGGGGAGTCCGGCACCGTCGAGCCGTACCCCTCGGCCCACCGTCGGCGGGCACGCGTCAGGGCCCCCCGCCTCACCGGCACACGGATGCGGATCACGGCGCCGACGGCCTCCCTCGCCGAGGAAGCCGCCCAGCCACCCGACCTCGTCCGCGGCATCGGCGTGCAGAGCGCAGAGCTCTCGACCGAAGCGACTTATGCCGCCCTCCACACCACCCCGCCCCCCGTCGGGGAGAGGAGCGACGCACCCGGCAAGGCCGCCTACGACCGGGAGGTAGTGTGAGATGGAGGTGGTGATCCGCCCCGACACCGATGCGGTCGGCCGCACGGCCGCCGGCATCCTCCAGCAGTCGCTGGCCGACGGTGTGACCACTCTCGGACTGGCCACCGGCTCCTCGCTCCTTCAGGTCTACCGCGACCTGGCCCGCCGCCACCGCCGCGAGAACCTCACCTTCAGCGGCGTCGACGCCTTCCTGCTCGACGAGTACGTCGGGCTCCCGGCCGCGCATCCGCACACACCGGCACAGGTGGTACGGCGCGAGCTGGCCGATCATGTCGACCTCGACCCGGCCCGGCTCCACTTCCCCGCCGGCACGGCGACCGACCCCACCGCGGAAGCGCGTCGCTTCGAGCGGCACCTGAACGAGACCGGGCCGGTGGGCCTGCAGTTGCTGGACATCGGAGTGAACGGCCGCATCGGCTTCAACGAGCCGGGCTCCTCGCTGGCCTCCCGCACCCGGCTCAAGACTCTCACCGACGCCACCCGCCGGGAGAACGTACGTTTCTTCGGAGGTATCGACGACGTCCCCCGCCACGTCATCACCCAAGGGCTCGCCACGATCGGTGAGGCGGCCCACCTGGTGCTGATCGCCACCGGCCCGCACAAGGCCCGCGCGGTGGCGGCCGCCGTGGAAGGCCCGGTGACGGCGGCCTGCCCCGCCTCGGTCCTCCAACTGCACCCCCACGTCACCGTCGTGGTGGACGAACTCGCCGCATCACGACTGGAACACGCGGCGTACCACCGCTGCGTCGCACGTCACAAACCCGTCGGCCAAAGGTACTGAGGACGCCTCCCGCCCACGGGAATCGCCGTCGGCCTCGGCGGTACCACGGCCAATGCAGCGCGCCGCGACCGGTGCAGCGCGCCGCGACGGCCACGGCATCGCCGAGGAAACCCTGCGCTCGGAACGCCCTCCCCGAACGCACAGGATGCGGTCGTCGCCACAGTCGTGCGGCGACGGCACTCACCGAGTCCTGCGCGTGCGGGCCGTCGGTCCCTGCGTACCCGGACCGGACCTCGGCCGGACTCCGGTCCGTTCGGCCTGCCCGCGCGATCACCGACGCATCGCCCGGGCGGGGCGACATGACAGCGACCGGACCGCGCCCGGCCGTATGTCCGCCGAAGCCCGTCACAACGACCGGCGCGCCGGCTCGCACCAGCCGCGGGATCTCCCGGCTGGGCGCCGACGCCGGGTTTTCCGGCGCGGCCGATCACCCCGAGACAGCCATGGGCACCCCGCCTCGGCAGCCCGGATGGACTGAGCCTTGTGGGGCGCCCCAGGCCCGTGCACAGCCAGCCGGGTCTCCGCGGCGTGGCAGCGGCCGGCTCCGCCTCGCTGCCGCATCACCGACCAGACGGACGGAAGGACCAGGTGGCCATGTGGCCCCGACGACATCAACGACCACCTCGCCGACTGCGCCCGGCATTGGACGACAGCCTGCTCGCCCGCACCTTGACACACCTCGAGGCCCAGATCGCCGCCCAGGGCAACAATCTGGCCGAGGCGAACGAACGCGGCGCCCTGACCTACCCCATCGAACAGGCTCTGCGCGACCCCGGCCGCGACTGGGACCGGCGCATGCACCGCCTGCTCGTGCTCAGCGCCGTTCCCGAGGCCACCGTGCTCGCCCGCCAGTGGCGAGAACGGGACCGCACCAACGCCGACGCCCTGCTCCTTCAGGTGTTCGCCGACATCCACCGCTCCCGCGCCATGGGGGCGGCCCTCGACATCGAAGGCACCGTGAGCCTGTGTCGGCGCGCTGCGGAACTCGCGCCCGAGGACCCCGCCCCCTGGATCGCCCTGCTCAGCTGCCAGCGGCTGCAGCGAGCCCCCGTGAGGGCTGTGCAGCCGGTGTGGGAGGCCATCCGGGCCCGTGACCGGTGGAATCGGGAAGCGCACCGGCAGATGCTGCGCTACGTCTCTCCGGAGGAATGCGGCTCCAATGCCCTGACCTTGCAGTTCCTCGACTCCTTCGCTTCCGTCGCGCCTTCGGGGAGCCCCGTGTCGGCCTTCGCCCTCACCTCCTCCCTCGACCGGTACCGCCGGGTCCTGGCGGCAGGCGGAATTCCGGCGCTGACCGCGCACCGGCACTGGATCCGACGGGAGGAGCTCGCGCTCGTCGACCAGGCCGTCGAGACCTGGCCACAGCCTGGCTTTCTCACCCACGCGGCCGCACTCGCCGACCTCAACCTTCTCGCCTACGTCCTGATGCGGGCCACGCGTCCGCGCGAGGCATGGCCGGTCTTCGAGGCGATCTCCGCGGTCGCCACCGGGTGGCCCTGGGAGCTCGACGGCGACGCCCTGGAGCAATTCCAGAAGGAGCATCGTCGAGCCTTCCGGGCGGCGAACCGACGCACCGACCGCTGATTCCCGAGCACACGGCTCAAAAGATGCAGGCCGGACCCTCTTGACAAGCCACAGCCCGCTCCGCAAGCTGGTCATATCTGGTTATTACCAGTAAGCCCGGCGTATTGCTCGCCGCATCCGCGAAAGACGCGAGGCTGCCATGACTACTGAGGCACTCACCGAACCGCCAGGGCCGTTTCAGGTGCTCGAAACGGGGCTTGGCAGCCGCGAAGCGGTGGACGGTCATCTCGATCTCAGGGGCATGGGGTCCGAAGACGTGAGCCGGGTACGCCACCTCGCGCAAGCCTTCCTCGCGCGCTTGCACGTGCCGTCCTCGATGTGCGAGGACGCCCTGCTCGTCATCTCCGAGCTGGTCACCAATGCTGTCACGCATGCCCGCCCGCCGGCGGTTCTCCGGATCCGCTGTGCTCCCTGCATGCTCCGGATCGAAGTGACGGACGGCGGTCCGCGGCTCCGGCAGTCGCCGCGGACCGATCCGATGGAGGAACACGGCCGCGGTATGTACATCGTTGCCGCCCTCGCGAGCCGCCATGGCACCTCGGCGCACGAGAACGGCGCCACTCGATGGGCGGAACTGAGTCCTCACGCCGCCTCGTCAGGTCCCTGAGGAGTGGTTCAAGCGTCGCCGCGCGGCCGGGCACCAGTTCCGGCAGACGTATGCGTCACCGGTGAAGATCGCTGGGAGCAGGTCAGGTGGGCGAACCCGTGGCGGACCCGGGCTCCGCGGCCCTGCTCAGTGTGTCGGCCGGGGCCCTGGACTTGGGCGGGATGTCGGGCGGATGGCGGGACGCACTGCGGTGAGCTGATCTGCAAGTTCTCCGCCATGGCCGGGAAATGACGTCAGATCCCGGTCCGCCGGCTCAACAGCAGGCGCTGGGAGCCGCCGGACGCGCGGACGTCTGGGCGGGACAGCCCGGTGTGCGCCGGCAGAGTGGGGGCTCGGCTGCGCCATCGAGCGGTGGGAGGGGCCGACGGGCTCGCTCCAGCCACTCCCGGTAGGCCGGGGCAGCGTGGGCCACCGACCAGTAGGACTCCTCCAGTTCGGGGTACACGTCGTCCAGTTCGGCCTCCGAACGGGCCGCGAGGACAAGGCGTACGCCGATCGGGTCACCCTCCAGAGGACGGATCGCGAGGTCGGGACGGGGATGCGCGGTGGGCTGGACCACCGTGACCACCTCGCCGCTGGCAGCCAGCGAGTACGCGGTGAGGTAGTCGCCGTGCAGCATCTCCGACTCCAGGCCGGCCGCTCGCAGCGCCCGGCCCAGGGCATCCCACTCCCCGTCGACCGTCGAATCGACCATCCAGCGGTCGTCGGCCAGGTCGGTGAGCAGAACCTGCCGCCGGGCCGCCGCCGGGTGGTCCGCCGCGAGCAGGACGAACTGCGGTTCGCGCTCGACGAGAACGCGCAGGCTGATCCCCGGAGGAACGCGCAGCGGACTGCCCTCGACCTCGTGCACGAAGGCCACGTCGAGCAGCCCCGCGGCAACCATGCCGAGCAGGATGTTGGCAGAGACGTTCATCTGCAGGGTGGTTTCGATCCGCGGCGCCCGCGCCCGCAGCAGACGCAGCCAGCCGGGAATGGCACGGCTGGCGGTGGCGCCGATGCGCAACTGGCACCCCGCGGCGGCGCGAGCCGCTGCCGCCCTGGCCTCGGTGACGATCGCCGTGAACTCCCCCACCAGAGGCCTGGCGCGGCTCAGTACGGCGAGTCCCAGTGGGGTGGGCAGACAGCCGGTCCGGGCGCGCATGAAGAGCTGAGCACCCAGCGCATGCTCGATGCGTTGCAACTGCGTGCTCAACGAGGGCTGCGCAACACCGAGTTGCCGTGCCGCCTTGTGCAGGCTGCCGGTGTCGGCGATGACACAGAGAATGCGCAGGTGCCTCACCTCCAGCTCCATGAAAGGAGCGTAGGGCGAGACGGAACGGCACACCAGATGTGCAAGTTTCAGCGAATGCGGAGGAGTCGGTCGAGTCGAACCACTGGGCCGAACTCACCGTCCGAGCGGCTCACCGATAGCACGGCGCTATCTCCAACTGGCATTATCCACAGACCCGTTGGGCTGACGGAAACTCAGAGGCGACCGATCGTTCAACCCCACAGGACGACAAGGAGCCCCCCACATGGCTTCGTTCCTCATGCCCGACAGGCCGAAGAGGTCGAGGAGACTTCTGACGCTCGCCATCGCCCTCGGTCTGGGCCTGGCCTCCGGCGCGCTCGGCACCACCTCCCCGGCGAGTGCCCGGACCACCGCCGAGGCCCCGGACCACAGCTCCGTCGCCGGCTACGTCGGCTCGGCCGCCGACACCGGCGACAAGGCGTTCCTGGACGCCGTTCTGAAATCGGTGGCGAAGCGGCAGGCCTACCGGCCCTCCCTGAAAGTGGTGACCGTCTACTACAACGCCTCACGGGCACCGAGCTTCCGCTCCCAGATATCGAGCGCCGCCTCCATCTGGAACAGCTCCGTGTCGAACGTCAAGCTCCAGGCGACTTCCGGCAGTGCGGACTTCGCCTACTACGAGGGCAACGACCCACGCGGATCGTACGCGTCGACCAACGGCCACGGCCGCGGCTACATCTTCCTGGACTACGCACAGAACCGGCGGTACGACTCGACCCGTGTCACCGCTCACGAGACCGGTCACGTGCTGGGCCTCCCCGACCACTACAGCGGCCCGTGCAGCGAACTGATGTCGGGCGGCGGCCCCGGCCCGTCCTGCACCAACCCGTACCCGAACTCCACCGAGCGCGCACGGGTCAACCAGCTCTGGGTGAACGGCCTCGCCAAGGCCATCGCGCAACTGAACAAGACCGGCTGACGCCGGCGAACGAGGCGGACCGGCCCCCGGCATCCGGTCCACCGCCCTCCGGTACGGACCGCGGCGTCGACCGCGGTCCGTACCGCTGCTGTGTATCCCTGACCGACCACGCCGTGGGCAGCTCTGCCCGGCGCCTGACGACAACCACGATCGCCGCGCCGCGCCGGCTCCACGCGGAGGGCCCACCTCGCGGACCAGCCCGGTTCGTCCAGCGGGTGAACTCCGTCCGGAGGCCGGCCTCGTGGTGCGGTCACGGGCAGTTCTCACGCCTCCGATGGCCGGCCTGCCCCGTGGTGGTCACGCCGACGACGAAACAGTGCGCGGTATTCCCCTGGCCGTCGGCCGGTGTGCCTGACGAAGACGACACTGAACGCCCCGGGGTCGCGGTACCCGACGTCGGCAGCGATGGCTGCGACGGTTCTGGCGGTGGTCTCCAGCAGGTGCCGGGCACGACGCACCCGGGCCGTCTGCAGATACGCGAGTGGCGTCTGGCCGGCTTCGTCGCCGAAGCGGCGGAGCATGGTCCTCGTGCTCACATGGAACTCCTGGGCCAGGACGGACAGGTCATAGCGCGTACTGAGGTTCTGGTCGAGCCATCTCTTCACGCTCAGCGAGAAGTCCTTGCCCACCGTGGGCATCAGCCCCGAGTCGACGTAGGGAGTCTGAGTGGAACGTGCGTCGTCGACCAGCGCGACGCGCGCGGTACGGCGGGCGACGCCGGGGCCGTCGTGCTCGCGGATGAGCTGCAGCGCGAAGTCGTACATGGCGCTGAAGGCGGCCGTGGTCGTCACCCCCGCGTCGGTCACCACCAGACTCTCCGGGCGCAGCCGTACGTCGGCATATCGGCGGGCGAACCGATCCGCGAACAACCAGGACGTGGTCGCCTCGCGTCCGCCGAGCAGTCCTGCTTCAGCGACCAGGAACGCCCCCACGCAGATCGACACGACAGCGGTCCCCGAGGCTGCCTGGGCTCGGATGGACTCCACTTCCGGTCTCAGGTTCGCGAGCGTCGCGTCGAGATCGAGTGCGGGCGAAAGCTCGAAGCCTGGCACGATCAGGACGTCCACCGGGCGAATCGCCGAAACGCCGATGGCCGAGCCGCCGGACGCGACCACACGACGCCGGGGCGAGATGACCGACGTCTCGTAGCTCGGCTGCACCGCTCCCTGCGCCGCGGCGACGTGAGTGGCTATCGCCACGAGGTCGGGGACGCCGAATACCTCCGAGGCGAAACAGCCCGGGTAGGCCAGCACGCCGATGCGCAGCGGATTCATGGGACCCTTCCCTGTCGTGGACGGGTGGCGGCATCGCCCGGAACCATGGCGATGCCGCCACTTCTCAGGAGGGCAGTCACTCACCAACATCTCGGTCATGACAAGGACACGAGGACAGAACGATCCCTTGGACGACTTCGTGCGGAGAGTCGTCGGCGTCGAGGGCGCCGACAAGACGGTCTACGTCGCCGGGTCGGGGCCGGCCGTCATTCTCATGCCCGAGATGCCGGGTATCAGCCCCGACGTCGCGCGGTTCGCGCGTTGGGTGCGCGACGCCGGACTCACCGTGTACATGCCCTCACTCTTCGGTGTCGACGGTGCCTATCCGCTCGCCGAGGCCTACGAGACCGTCGTTCGACGCGCGTGTGTCAGCGCCGAGTTCCGCGCCTTCGCCGGGGGAGGCACCAGCCCCGTCGTCACATGGCTGCGCGGCCTCGCCCGCCTGGCACACGCCGAACGCGGCGGGCCCGGCGTCGGCGCGGTCGGCCTGTGTTTCAGCGGCAACTTCGCCCTGACCATGGCGCTCGAACCCGCTGTCGTAGCGCCGGTGGTCAATCACCCGTCGCTCCCGCTCGACGACCCCTGCGGCCTGGAGATCAGCGACGAGGACGCTGCCGCCGTGGCCGAGCGCGTGGCGCGGGACGGACTGAAGGTTCTCGCCTACCGCTTCGACAACGACAGGTGGTGCACTGGTCAGCGGTTCGCCGCGTACAGAGCACTGCTCGGAAGCGCGTTCGACGGCCGGGTGCTCGAAGGCGAGTGCGCGCAGACGAACCCTCCGCCCTTCTTCCGAGACGTCGTCGGCTGCGCCCACAGCGTCGTCACGGCCCATCTCGTCGACCAGGACGGTCACCCCACCGTGCAGGCCCGGAACGAGATCATCGCCTTCCTGACCGAGCGGCTCGGGGCGCGACCGGACTGAGCCCCGCCATTCTCGGCTCCCTCGGTGACGAGAGGAGGGAGACACGCCCCCGGCCCCCCGTCGCCACCCGTGCTCGACGAGACGAAAGGAAGCGAGCCGTCATGGTCGCTTCGTCCCGTGTCCCCTCTTCGCTCCGGCGGGAGTAACGGGGACATCCACCTCGTGCAGAAGGCTCTGATCGCCCGGGACCACCGCATCCTGGACCACCCGGGCAGGCGTGCTCGCCGGTGTCGTGAGTCGCCGGCGCCTCGCTGGGCCGGCCTCCTGCGTCTCCGCGGCCGGATTCTTGCCGTCTTGATCGCTTCAGTGACAGAGCTGTGACACAGAGGAGCACAACTGACCGCCGAGACGTTCGGTCCAACAGGGCGTGACGACGGCACACGGCCTGCCGTCACCGAGCGCGGCGACACCGCGCGAACTCACGCACTGGGGGAAATGTTGAACACGCTTGCACGCAAGGTTCGTTCGTCGGCCGCGGTCGCGGGGACGGCCCTGCTGCTGGCCGCCGCGGGCCTCAGCCTCGCGCCGACCGCTTCCGCGGAGGAATCGCAGGGGCCGGTCCTCACGGTCGCCACCGCCGCACCCGCGGAGGTCGGACTGGCCGGCCTGCCGGTCGACTTCACCACCAAGGTCTCCAACACCGGCGCACACGACACCTCTTCCGCGCGGCTGATCTACCGGATCGACGGCGGAGCCGGCCTGCCGCCGAACGCCGTGAGCCTGCAGTACCGGCTCAGTGGCGACACGTGGAAGACGGTGCCGCTGACGTACGCCGACCAGCAGTTCTCCGGCGAGCTGCCCGAGACCTTTCCGCTCGCCGCGGGCCAGTCCCGCACCGTGCAGCTGCGCATCGGGGTACCCATGGGCACCCCCACGACGGCGACAGCAACGGCGGTACCCAGCAGCTCAAGCTGACCACGCTCGTCTCCTACGGCGCCGCCGGAGCCGCCACCGGCACCGACGACGACACCATCGAGGTCGACGGCCTCAGCACCAGGCTGTCCGGTGTTCCCGCCACCGTGACCGCCGGCGGCCCCGCCGTCAGCTTCCGGGCCACGGTGACCAACCCCACCCCTTCCAGGTATGAGAACGTCACGGAAACGCTGATCACCAACAGGTACGCCTCCGTTCAGGTGCTGCGCTCCGGGACCTGGAAGACCCTCACGCCGGTCACCTCGAACGCCGAGGGCGACGTGTACGGGTTCAACCTGATCGGCAAGGACGCCTCCCTCGACGCGCACAGCCACACGGTCGTCGAGGTCCGGGTGACCTACCGCAAGGACACGCCCATCGGGAAGACCACGTTGCAGCCGTGTGCGTTCGTCAACCAGGGGCCGATACCGTTCACCGGCACGACCTTCTGCGGACAGCAAGCGACCTTGGCGGTGCTCGCGGCCGGTTCCGCCGGTTCCCCCGACGGCACCCCGACTCCGACCGTGACCGTCTCCCCGACCCCGACCGCCTCCGCCACCCTGATCCCCTCCGCCTCGCCGTCCGCCTCGACCGAGGTCCCGTCCGCGACCTCGGGCACGTCCGGGGCGAGCTCGCAACTGGCGAAGACCGGAAGCGGCGGAACGCCCGCGATCGCCGCGGCGGCCGGCGCCTTCCTCCTGGCCGGAGCCGGGGCAGTGGGCATCGTGTTCCTGCGCCGCCGCACGCGGGCCTGACACCGCACGTAGCGGGGGCACCTCCTGTCCGGCCAGGTCGGGAGGTGCCGCGTGCTGGTGAGCCGGTCACCGAGCGAGTGACGGACGCGGCTCCTGTCCTGTGCGGCTTCGTCGGGCAGGGCGGGACGGCATGCCCGACCGTGTCCCGCGTCGCCGAGCTGACGGTCGTGCGTGGGGTGGTGAGGGGTGAGCGGGGAGTGCGACAGAGCAGCGCGTCCTGCCCCGGCCCACCCCTGCCCTGTCTGGTGCTACAGTGTGGCCCGATCGATCTCGATCGCAGGATTGTTACTCTCCGAGGACGCCACCGTCGTCGCATCGCGACGCACACGGCGGAGTACCGCTTGAGGAGAGGCAAGGCCTGGGTGGCGCCGTGTGCGCGACCCGGGCCTTTTTTGTTGCCCGAATCCGAGCGGGAGAGATCGCGGACCTACGCAGGGACGGCAGGAACAAGGGATGCAGGGACGCATCATGAACACACCCGCACCGGGGACCGACGGGCTGGCGGAGGAGATCCTCCGTGGCGTCGGTGGAGCAGAGAACATCGAGAGCCTCACGCACTGCGCGACGCGGCTGCGCTTCCAGCTCCATGACGGCAGCAAGGTCGACCAAGCCGCGCTCGACGCCCTCGACGGCGTCATGGGCACGGTGCCGCAGTCCGGAGACCGCTTCCAGATCGTGATCGGCGGCGCCGTCGCGAACGTCCACTCCAAGATCATCAACTTGCCGTCGATGAGCCGCTCCGGCGCGGCGCGCCCGAAGTCCGACGCGGAGGTCAAGGCCGCGGTCCGCGCCAAGGGCAGAGGCCGCTTCGCCTGGCTCGACAACTTCTTCGAGTACCTCTCCGACTCGTTCCGCCCGCTGCTCGGCGTGCTGCTGGGCGCCTCGCTGATCATCGCGATCGCCTCGGTCCTGGACGCCCTGGGCGTGGTCGACTTCCGCGCCGAGGACAAGTCGGCCACCTGGGTGTTCGTCGACGCGATGTGGCGTTCGGTGCTGTACTTCCTGCCGGTCATGGTCGCCTACAACGCGGCCAAGAAGCTGCAGATCGACCCATGGGTGGGCGCCACGGTGATGGCCGCGGTGATGACCCCGAACTTCACGGGGATGCTCAACCCCGATTCCGGCATCCCGGGCGTCACCTGCTCCACCAACTCCACCCTGGGCACCCAGCAGTGCGTGGCGGACGTCTTCGGCCTGCCGCTCCAGCTCAACGACTACGGCGGCCAGGTGTTCGTACCGCTGCTGATGGTCGCCCTGCTCGCCCTGGTCTACAAGGGTCTGCAGCGCGTGTTCCCGGAGAACCTGCAGCTGGTCTTCGTGCCGTTCTTCAGCATGCTGATCATGATCCCGGTGACCGCCTTCCTCATCGGCCCCCTGGGAGTCTGGGCCGGCAACGGCATCGGTGAGGGCCTGGCCTGGCTGAACGACAACGCCCCGATCGTCTTCGCGATCTTCATCCCGCTGCTGTACCCGTTCCTGGTGCCGCTGGGCCTGCACTGGCCGCTGAACGCGCTCATGCTGCAGAACATCAACACCATCGGCTACGACTTCATCCAGGGCCCGATGGGCGCCTGGAACTTCGCGTGCTTCGGCGCGACCGCGGGCGTGCTGCTGCTCTCGATCCGCCACCGCGAGCCGATCATGCGCCAGACCGCCACCGGCGCCCTGGCCGCGGGCCTGCTCGGCGGCATCTCCGAGCCCTCGCTGTACGGCATCCACCTGCGCTTCAAGCGGATTTACCCGCGCATGCTCGTCGGCTGCCTCGTGGGCGGTGTGATCGTGGGCGTCCTGGGCGGCGTGGACACCGAGGCGTTCGCCTTCACCTCCGTGCTGACCATCCCGGTCTTCTCCCCGGTGGGCGTCTACCTCATCGCGATCACGGCGGCCTTCGTCACCGCGATGGTGCTCGTCTACCTCTCCGACTACCGCACTCCCGAGGAGCGCGCCCAGGCCAACGCCGAGCGCGACGCCGCCGAGGCCGCCGCCCATGGTGAGGCCACCGACACCACCGCCCGCGGTGAGGCCACCGGCGCAGACACTCACGGTGAGACCGCCACTCACGGTGAGACCGCAGCGGTCGGCGACCGCGAACTGGTCACCGTCGGCGCCGCCTCCACGGAAGCCCGCGCCGACGCCACGGGCCCCGCCACCCCCGCCGCTTCCGGCGGCGCACCCACCGCTGCCGCTGCCGGCACTCCCACCACTGCCGCGAACAGCACCGCGCTCGGTGCGCCGGTCGCCGGCCGCGTGGTCGGCCTCGACGAGGTCGAGGACCCGGTCTTCTCCTCCCGTGCGCTCGGCGAGGGCGTGGGTATCGAGCCGGCCGACGGCCGTGTCGTCGCCCCCGTCGACGGCGAGCTGATCACTGTCACGGAGACCGGCCACGCCTTCGGCATCCGCACCGCGGACGGCGTCGAGATCCTCATCCACATCGGGATCGACACGGTACAGATGCAGGGCGAGGGCTTCGACGTGCACGTCACGGCCGGCCGGCAGGTCAGCGCCGGTGACCTCCTGGCCGAGGTCGACCTCGACGCCGTACGCGCCGCCAACCACCCGACCGTCACGCTCATGACCGTCCTGAACACCGCGGACCTCGCCGCGGTGGAGCCCCGCACCGGGCAGGACGTCACCACCGGTGACCTGGTGGTGACCGTACGGCGGTGACGTCCCGCCGCCGGTCCGGCGCGCCCATGCCCCTTACCATGATGGGCGCGCCGGACCGGGAGTCGGCAGGACGGGGAACGAACAGGAGGGTGGGACGGCGGTGAAGGTGCTGCGGGTCCTCAACAACAATGTGGTCCTCGCCCGCGATGAGAAGGGCCAGGAGGTTATCCTCACCGGACGCGGCATCGGCTTCAGCTCCAGCCAGGGCAAGCGTGTCGATGCCGCCCTGGTCAAACGGGTCTTCGTCCCGGCCGACGGCCGTGACCCCGACCACTTGGCCGAGGCTCTCGCCCTCATCAGCGAGGAGGTGCTCCACGCCGTCGTGACCGCTCTCGGCGAGGTCGGCATCGAAGAGCGCGAGTCCACCCGCCCCACCCTCGCCATCGCCGTCGCCGACCACGTCGCCGGCGCGCTGGAGCGGGCCGCGCGGGGCATCGCCATCGAGTATCCGCTGCGCGCCGAGGTCCAGACCCTGTACGCCACCGAGTACGTCCAGGCGCAGCGCCTGCTGAGCGCCCTCAACAAGCGCCTGACCCCGAAACTGGACGCGTCCGAGGCGACGGCGCTCGCGCTGCACCTGGTCAACGCGGGCTTCGTCTCCGGTGATCTGTCCTTCACGTACACGATGACCGGGGTCATCCAGCAGATGCTCGCCGTGGTGCGGGAACGCTACGGCCTGGGTGTCTCCGAGGCCTCCATGAGCGCGGCCCGGTTCATCACCCACGTGCGCTACCTCTTCGTACGGATCCAGCAGCAGCGCCAGCTCAAGGGCCAGGAGTCCACGATCGGCAAGGGCATCCGCCAGCACTACCCGGACGCGACCCGCACCGCGCAGCAGCTGGCGACGATCGTCGAACTGCGTCTGGGACAGCAGCTGAGCGAGGACGAGATCTCCTACCTCGCACTCCATGTGGCCCGCATGACCATGGATGTCAACGGCACCGCCACCTAGCACTGGACAGCACCGTGAGAGGCGACATCGACGGGCCGGTGCCTCTCCCGCTCCCGCGGCCGTCTTCCCCCGCAGCCTGCCTGACGGCGCCCGGTCGACGGCACGACCGCCCAGGGACCATTCGCTTGAGGTAAGTGCTGAGCCTGCTTGCTTGCGTAGGACCGATACCGGGTGCCTGCGTACCTACTGCGGAGTACGTCGCATCTGCGTAATTGTGATCCTCAAGTTCGGCTCAGATGTGATGACGCCTGTCGTCTCACCTCCCTACTGTCCTCCGCAGCCGAGGAGGACGGAGTCGCGGCGATGACCGGAGTACGGCTGGCCAGGCAGTCGGGGATCGCCATGCCAGGCATGGTCGGGAATGAGTGCCGTGCAGTCCCGAGCCACGTGACCGCGGGCGACGTCCGAGGTCACACGACCCGCGACGAACCAGGTGGCTCGCGCGGCGACCGCACCGGCTGCCTCGTGTCGAGATTCTCGCATCACTGAGCCTCGTCCTGCTCGGGGCGCCGTACGCGACCCGCACCGCGGCATCACACGGATCACACGAAGGATGTTCACCATGAGACCCCACAGAGTTCCTGCCGCGGCGGCGGTCGTGCTGTCCCTCTCCGTGACCGCGACGGCCTGTGGCAGTGAAAGCGCTCAGGGCACCGGGTCGGGGTCCCACGCCGGTGAGACGATCAGAATCGGCATCAAGTTCGACCAGCCGGGTCTGGGCCTGCAGGAGCCTGACGGCAAGTTCTCGGGCTTCGACGTCGACGTGGCGACCTATGTGGCCAAGGAGCTCGGCTACGACCCCAGCCGGATCGAGTTCGTCGAGACCAAGAGCGCGGACCGCGAGAACGCGCTCTCCAGCGGCGACGTGAAGTTCGTCGCCGCCACGTATTCGATCACCGAGGAGCGCAGGCGGAAGGTCGACTTCGCCGGACCGTACCTGCTGGCTCACCAGGACCTGCTGGTCAAGTCCAGCTCCGGCATCGAGGACGGCAGTGATCTCAACGGCGGGAAGCTGTGCTCGGTGGCCGGCTCCACCTCAGCGAAGAACGTCAAGAAGGAGATCGCACCGGAGGCCGAGCTGAGTGAGTACAGCTCCTACTCGGAGTGCCTCGCAGGTCTGCAGAGCGGCGCGGTCGACGCGGTGACCACGGACGACTCGATCCTGGCCGGGTTCGCCGCGCAGAAGCAGTACGAGGACCAGTTCGTGCTGCTTGGTCTGAAGCTGAGCAACGAGAACTACGGCATCGGTGTGAAGAAGGGCGACACCGCCACTGTGGAGAAGATAAACGAGGCCCTCGAGAAGATGGTCAGCGACGGTTCCTGGGGCACGGCCGTGAAGAGGAACCTCGGCCTGACCTACCAGTACGAGCCCGCACCGAGAATAGGTGTCGTGAAGAACTGACCTGGGCCTCCCTGCGATGGTCGGGGGACACGGTTCGTTGATCACGCGGCGAGCGTGAGTTCAGTCGTTGGGCTGCGCAGGCCGGGGTGGCATGGGGCATGTGCTGTTGCTGATAGCCGCCTCGGCGGACTGTCGTTGGACAGCCTGATCCCCGGCCCCGACAGTCACCACTGGTGGTGGGGGATGCGCAGCCCAGGACTGTGTCCTGCACGGTGAGGCGGACCAGCCGCCTGTAGCAGCACAGAGCTGCGTCGAGGCCGAGAAGGGCCAGCCAGTTGCGGGCATGGCGTTCGTGGCGGGGGTTGAGTCGGGGGTAGCCGGACAGCCACGAGATCGTCCGCTCGGGCACCCACCCGCGGCGGCCCAATCGTTCGCTGGGCTCGATGCCCTCGCGGGCGATACGGGGGCCCGGCCCGGCCCGGCGGGCGCCGCCGGGCCGCGCCGATGTGCTTGTCGGTGTTGACCTTCGAGTCGGTTGAAGGTCGATGATGACGCGGTGCCGAATGATGAGCTGATGCCGATCGGGGCCTTCGCCCGACTCAGCGGGCTGACCTCCAGCGCATTGCGGTTCTATGCCGACTCCGGGCTGCTGCCACCTGCCGAAGTCGACCCGGTCTCGGGCTACCGCTACTACAGCGCCGACCAGGTGGCGCGGGCGAACACGCTGCGTCGGCTCCGCGAGCTCGCCATGCCACTGGTTGCCGTCGAGGCTGCACTTGGTTCCGGGGCCGACGAGGTATCCCGGCTGCTCGACGAGCATGTCGCGAAGGTTGTCGAGGATGCGGCAGTCGTGCTGCGGAAGGCTGCTGTCATCAAGTCCACGCTCGGCGATGCGCCAGGTCTTCCCATTGCGGCGGTGAAGGGGCCCGTGCTGGCGGATGCAGCCGAGCAGGTCCTGACCGCGACCGCACATGAGCCCGGGATGCCTGCACTCGCCGGTCTGCGCATCGAGGCGAACAGTGAGGCGGTCACCCTGACCGCGACGGACCGATACCGGCTCTCCACTCGGACCCTGGTGCCGGCTGAACCACCGGGGCAGACGTGGGCCGGCACGGTCAACGGCGACGAACTGCGCGCTGCGGTCGCCAGGATGCGCCGCAGTCCGCTGGTGCGACTGGAAGCGGTCTCGCACGGGATCTGGTTCCGCGTGGCCGACCGGGAGGACCGGCACTGCCGGTTGCTGCCCGAGGAGTTCCCCGACTATCGGCTGATGCTCGCGTCACTGGGCGAGGTCACCACCCGCGCAACGGTCCCGAAGGAACTGCTCCTGCGAGCCCTGGAAGAACACCCCGGCGAGCGCATCGCGCTGCACATCGCCGACCACGGAGTGAACGTCGTGTCAGCGGACGACGAACACCCCGGCATCTCGGTACCGGCCACCGCTACGGGCCAGGCCCTCCAGATCTGGTTCGAGCTGACCACGCTCTATCCCGCCGTGAGCACCGCGATCGGCCCCGACGTACTGCTCGACCTGCGAGGACACGACCAGCCGGTCACGATTCGCTCCGCCGACCGCGGGGATCTCACCACCCTCGCCATGCCCATCAAGCCCGACCACCCCGCCTGAGAAAGACGATGAGGGAACAGCTCATGACCACCGCACCCGCCGGCCCCGACCCGACCATGCAAGCCATCGGCCAGGCCATCGCCGAGGGACGAGCCGGTGACACCACCTCCGCCCGCCAGAAGCTGCTGAGCCTATGGTCCGTGATCGGTGCCACCGGCGACCCGCTGCACCGCTGCTCGCTCGCCCACTGGCTGGCAGATCTCTACGATGATCCAGCTCAGGCTCTCGCCTGGGACGTCCGGGCTCTGGACGCGGCCGACGCCGTGACCGACCAGCGCGTACAGGAGCACCACGCCGGCCTCCACATCGCCGGCTTCTACCCCTCCCTGCACCTCAACCTCGCTGACAACTACCGCCGACTCGGCTCCTTCGAAGCCGCCACCGAACACATCAACGCAGCCAGGACGCATGCCCCCAGCCTTCCCCAGGATCCCTACGGTGACCTTCTCCGCGGCGCCATTCAAGAGGTCGCCGAAGCCATCGCCCTGCGGGACCGGTCACGGCGAGCCTCTGCACCTGGTTCCACTGCGTGACGCACAGGAACGCACCCCTCACCATGGAGGGACGACATCACCCCGGACGCGACGCCGGGCCGACCGGAGATGGACCCCGTCGCCCTCGCCGAGTTCGCCCTGATGCTCGAGGAGAGGCTCGGAGTAAAGAAACCAGCGTCTCCAGCAGCGCGGACCGGACGCGGTATCACCTCTCGCCTTCCCCATGGTCAGCCCGAACCTGGCCGCCGGTGAGGTCTCCATCGACCTCAAGGCCCGCGGCGTCTGCCTCACACCGGCCACCGCCTGCGCTTCTGGAGTCACCGAGATCGCCCTCGCCCACGACCTGCTCGCAGCCGGCCTGTGCGACATCGTGGGGGCCGACGGGGTGGAGGTTCACGTCCCGCGCATGAAGGCCGTCCTCTCGACGCACCTGATCGGGTTCACCGCCCTGTTCCTCCACCAGGGCACCGCCCACCTCATCAAGTCCATCCGCGTGTCCTTCCGTGTACAGACTCTCTGACCTGGCGTTCCTGCGGTGACTTCCCTTCTCGGACCCGTGCAGACCGCTCCGTGCGCCCGCGGGGGATGGACCCTCCAGCGGCCTGTTTCGGGGATGGTCCCCTGCGGGCCAACGGTCATGGCGGCGGCGTAAGCGACGGTCACCGGTCTTCTCCCGGTCCCGCTCGAGCCGGCTTGCTTTCGGGTTGGCCGGTGCTGCCGAGCCGGGCGGCTGCTGCCGGTGAGGGGCCGGTACGGCCGGAGGAGCCGCACCGGCCGGACAACATCAGGGTTTCCGGATGCGGAGGTCGACGGGATTGGCCGGCTCCGTCGGCCGGCCACCGGAATGCGGGGGCGGCGGCGGTGTCAACGGCCGGTCCATGAGTGTGCGACGTCCACCACCACGCGGTCGGTGAGTACCAGCACCCGGAAGGGCAGCCGGGCGCGTACGCCCAGCCCGATCTGAGTATCTCCTTCGAAGCTTCCGCCGAAGCGGGCGTCGCGGAAGGTCCGGTAGCCGGTGAGGTCCACTCCGGGCAGGGGGAGACCGGGCCGCGCCGGGTAGGTGGGGGCGCCGGTGTCGGGGTGGTATGAGGGTGCCATGGCCCGCACCTCGATGACGGCTGCGCCGGCGACAGGGATGACACGGCCCGAGCCGTCCTGATGGAGTTGACTGACGTACCTCACGCGGTAGCCGGTGCCGGCGCCCGCGCCGGGAACGTCGATGACCATCCGGTCGAAGCAGGCGTGGCGGCCGGTCCTGACGTTCTTCACCGATGCCGTTGTACTCGCGCTGCGAATTTTTTCGAAGCTGCCCCAGCCGGTCGGGCAAGCGGATTGCGCGACGGCGGAGGGGGCGGGGGTGGCCTGGGCGGGAACGGCGGGGACCGTCAACGCGGCGCTCATCAGCACCAACGTCACCCAACGTGTTCGGTTCATTTTCATTTCGTCCCCCGACAGTGCGAAGGGTTGTGTTATTGGCTGAGACAGAGGCCTTGCCGGAATGGTTGCACTAATACTGCAGCCGCAGTTGCTGTGACGGTCGGTCTGGCC
>NZ_JBYIQX010000056.1:0-40477 GCF_057707805.1 Streptomyces sp. bgisy159
TAGGCAACTGTCCAGCCTGAGGGGCCCGCCGAAGCGGCAAGCTAGAGGAGATCACGGCTTTCGGCAACAGTGTGGGCGCGAGTAGAAGCCGTTTAGTGGAAGTTCAGTTGCGCCGGGGTGTCTCGCTGCACACCGAAGGGATTTCCAATCGACGCGTCTATTGACACGGCGGAAATGTCGAGTGCTCTTATATGGGGCGGCGGTTGCGTGACTCCAAGGTCCAGGCCCGGCGTTCCGCCTGCTGTCGGACCGCCGGGACGTGTCGGCCTGCCGCCCGAGGTAGGACAACGTTGTCATAGATGTCGCGGCGCACCGCACCGCACCGCGGTCCGACGGGCCTGCCCGCGATGCCTACGCACTCGCGGACCGGCGCCACGAAGGGCGCGATCGGCCGGCTCCGCGGTGCCGGCATCCGCACCGCCCTCATGGTGGACGCCCCCAACTGGGGCCAGGACTGGTCGCACACCATGCGCGACAACGCCGCGTCGGTCTTCGCCGCCGACCCGGACCGCAACACCGTCTTCTCCGTCCACATGTACGGCGTGTACGACACCGCCGCCGAGGTCCAGTCCTACCTGAACCACTTCGTCGACCGGCACCTCCCCATCGTCGTCGGGGAGTTCGGTCACCAGCACAGTGACGGCGATCCCGACGAGGACGCCGTCGTGGCCACCGCGCAGTCACTCGGTGCGGGCTACCTCGGGTGGTCCTGGAGCGGCAACGGGGGAGGAATCGAGTACCTCGACCTCGTGAACGACTTCGACGCCGACTCCCTCACCGGCTGGGGGACTCGACTCTTCCAGGGCGCCAACGGCATCGCCGCCACGTCCGAGACAGCCACGGTCTACGGAGGCGGAGGCTCGACCGGCGGCGGGACCGCGCCCAACGGTTACCCGTACTGCGTGCACGGTGCTGCGTCCGACCCCGACGGGGACGGGTGGGGCTGGGAGGGCTCCGCGTCGTGCGTCGTGCGGGGCGGCGCCGCGGACCGCTGAGCGGAGCCCCGCGCGATTCGGGATCGCGCGGGCCGGCCCCTCATCCCGACGCGGGCGGCGAACCGTCCTGGTTGAAGGTGACCGGCGTCACCGCCTCGGAGTTCGCGGTGTCCAGGAAGAGCCGGTACAGGTTCACCCCCTGATACCGGCCACCGGGCGCGCCACCGATGATCTCCACCAGCGCCAGGTGCAGGTGCGACGCCGTACCGGCCACTTGGTGGATCCGGCCGAGCACGTCACCGCGGGACACCCGCGCGCCGACGGACAGCTCGGCCGGCACGTCGGCCAGGTGGGTGTAGAAACCGCCCATCTGATCGTTGGGGGCCCGCATGAACAACTGCGCGCCGTACACCTTGCCGGTGTCTGCCGCCGGGTTGTGCGGGTGGTACTTGGTGATGTGGGCGTCGAAGGCGGCGTGCACCGGGATGCCCGCGCCGGCGCCGAGATCCATGCCGTACTGGATGTACCAGTCGGGGGACTGGTGGCCGCCCTCTCCGGGGCCGCCGAGACCGTGTGTGAACCCGCTGAAGAAAGGGTTCGACATGTCGATGGTGAATGCGGACACCGCCGTGCTCCTTGGTGTGGGAACCCCTGCTCCATCATCCCGAAGAAGGTGGTTCGTGGCGGCTGCAATCACCTTCGCGGTGGCCGGTGTTGTGGAAGGAGAAACAAATTCTGCGGTGGAGGGCGTGCCCCGTGAGACCTATACTGAAATCGCCTTCGCAGGCCGTCACCTCCTCCTTCGCGCCAGGTGAGGCCTCCGCCGGAGGGAAATGTCGACAACACCCGGCTTCTTGGCGCCCCCTCCCTGATATTCGCCTACGCGAGCGCGTCGGGGTCATCCAATCCGACGCCGCGAGCCGGGAAGGGAAATCCCGCCCCTGAGGCCCGCTCTCGAAGCTCCGCCCCGAGGTTATCGCCCTAGGAGGCCGTCATGCCCTGGCCGGACGCACCCGATCTCGAATCCGGCGATGTGATCAGCATCCTCGGCGTCGACCACGTCTTCTGCGGGGACGTCATGCGGACGGGTGGCAGCCTGTCCTGGAACAACCGCAATCCCGGGAACATCGTGCGCTCGGACGAAGCCACCCGGTACGGCGCCTTTCCCGGCAAACAGAACCACAACTTCGCCGTCTTCCCCAGCGACGACGTCGGCTTCGAGGCCATTCGCCGCTACCTGGACAACCGCCGTGACAAGACGGTTTTCGAGGTGATGAAGGCATATGCGCCGGCCGGGCACGGCGCCAACGATCCGCAGCGCTATGCCCAGCAGGTCGCCGCCGCCCTGGGAGTGAGCTCCGACACCCCTCTGGCCGGTATGGACGACGGCCGACTCACCACGTTCGCCACCGCCGTCCGGCAGGTGGAGGGATGGCGGCCCGGTCAGGAGTGCGGGCCCGGCGGCCTGCCCGCGGACGTCGCCGGGTGGCTGGCGGATCACCCGAGCCGCGCCGAACGCGAGGCGGCGGACCAGCCGTTCGCCCGGCGTGGCACCGTGGCGCCCGGCGTGCGGAACATCCAGCAGCGGCTGAACGACATGGGCTTCCAGCCCGCCCTCACTGTCGACGGCGCCTTCGGCCCGCACACCGATGAAGCGGTGCGCTGGTTCCAGAGCACCCACGGCCTCACCGCGGACGGCATCGTCGGCAACAAGACCTGGCTCCGGCTCACGGGGTCGTAGCGCCCCCCGAACGCGGTCCGCACGCCACACACTGACCGACCGCACTGACCGATCGAAACGACCCGACCTGACAGGAGTGTCCCCATGACCGCGACCGCGACCATCTTCGACGTCTTCTGCGTTCACGCGGCGACCGGCACCGACACCGCGGTGAACGAAGCACTGTCCGCCCTGGCGGGCAACGAGGTCGTCCGACTGAGTTCCATCGGCGGCTCCGTGGCCGACTTCGTCAAGTCGATCCCGCAGGCGGCGGCGGCGATCGACACGGCCCGTGGCGACCCGGACGATCTCTACCTCACCACGGACACGGCGGGCGGCCTCGACCGGGCGATCTGGCCGGGCAACGGCTCGACGGGCACGGTGCGCAGCGGGCAGACCCAGCCACTGGGCGTGGCCGTGCCGGTGAACCGTGTGCAGAACCTGTCCCTGTGGGACTACGACTCCGTCTCCCGGGACGACCTGCTGGGTTCCATCCGCATCGACGAGGGCGAGCGCGGAGCGGGCCCCATCGCCAAGCTCGCCAGGAACGACACCGAAGGTTCCGCCTACTACGTCACCTACCAGGTGGACTGACCCATGGACGGCGCCTGGTCGTGTGACAACTGTGGTGCCGAGGTGCCGCAGTCCGCCCAGCGCTGCCGCAACTGCGGTGCCTACCTGTCGCTCTACGGCGACGGAGAGGCGGGTTCGGGACAGCCCTGGTACTGGCGGCGCCGGCACGACTGGACCGCCGAGCTGACACAACGGCCGCCCCCGCCACCGACACCCCCGCCCCCCGCGGCCCCGCCGAAAGAGGAGCGGCAGGAACCGCCCCAGCCGCCGCCCCTCCCTCCGGTCCGCACGCTGCAGGGGCGCGGCACCATCACGGGCGTCGCACGACAGGTGCAGATGCGGACCGAGGTCCAGGGGAACTCCAACGGCACCAGCACCGTCGTCGTGTGCACGTTCCGCGTGGAGGTGCGCAACCGGGCCGGCACCCCGGTCTGGGTCGTGCCGGTGGAGATACGAGGCCGCTCCTTCGAGGGCAGCCTCAGCGACGGGGACCTGGTGCGCGCGGAGGGCAAGGCCAGACGCGGGACGCTACGGGTCAAGCGATTGCACAACCTGACGACCGGTGCGGAGGTCAGGACAGGCACCTCCACGGCCGGGATCGTCCTGGCGATCCTGCTGGTCGCCGCCTGGGTCGTGTTCATGATCCTGATCTGGTGACCCGGTCCCGGCCCTGGGAGCGGCCCGTCCTACCGCCGGTGCGGGAAGGGCACGCGCAGGTCCACCAACCGGGACTCGCCCCCGGCCCGCGGCTCGACATAGGCCAGGGGAGCGTAGTGGTAGGCGACACCGTGCGGGCCGCGCCGCAGCGGCTGGCCGTGACGTCCGCGAGGCCACTCGACGTCCCCCGTCAGCACCCTGGCCGGGATGAGCCAGTGATCGCCGCGCCGGTAGACGCGCGGCGACTCCGAGCTGGGCTCGAACCGGATCTCCACGCCGTCCTCCAAGGCCAGCCACTCTCCCTCGCGTACCGGGAGGCCGGTCGCGTCGCCCGCGCCGTACCGCCCGTGGTCCCAGCGCCGCAGGAACGGGTGGCGAGCCGCCACCCGGCCCGCCGTCGGGAGCGAGCCGTCCGTGTCCGGGGCCGCGTCGAGCACGACCCGGTGCTCCGCGTAGTCGATCTCCTTGACGGTGTACAGCCGGTCAGCCGGGTCGTCGGGCCGGTCCGATGCCACCCGGCACACCACCGCGTCGTGGACGATCTCCACGACGTCACCCGTGTCCACCCCGAGCTTGTCGTCCCGTCCCAGCGTCTCCACCTCGACCGACGCTCCCGAGATCGCCCTGATCGGCAGAGTCACGGAGCCGTTCTCCCGGGACCACTTGAACCTCGCCGCGTGGGCCCGGCCCCCCTGATGCACCTCCACCCGGTACAGCTGGTTCTCGGGGCCGCGGTATCCGGACGTCGGGGGGAGGTCGGTGGCCGCCGGGTCCTCCCCGGGGCGCCGGGTGCGAGCCGCGAGCAGCGCGTGCGGCTGGAACTCACGCCGGATCCGGTCCCGCAGGAAGCCCGGGGCGCTGTCGCTGTCCGGGACGAAGGAGCCGTCCACCAGAGGCAGCACGCAGACCTGCCAGACGACACGGGTGCGCGCCGTGGTGTCGGGACCGTTCAGGCCCAGGGCGACCTCACGGATCCAGGGCGCCTCCACCGAGGTGACCAGCCGCTCCCAGACCCGCAGGTACACCAGGAACGGTCCGGACGGCAGCCGGTCCTCCGGCCGCGCGCGGTCGAGGTGGCCGTCGGGCTGCTCCCAGTAGTCGGTGCCGTCGCATTCGCAGAGGATGCCGTCGACGTACATCCGCCCCGGGGCCACGCCGAACGTCTCTCCGTCGTATCCCTCGACCCCGAATCCGCCGACGCCCTCGTCGTCCGGCGCGTACGCGGCGGGGCCCAGGAGGTCGGTGGCCAGCGTGCGCAGATAGTGCAGCAGGACCGCCGTCTGTTCGTTGATCTCTGCATCGAGCTGCACCCTTCCCTGCTGGGACAGAACGGCCGAGAAGCGGCGGGCCGGATCGAAGGTGACGCGGGAGAAGTCGCCGTGCATGCGGTGTGCTTCCTGCCTGGGATCGAAGGGGCCCTCGAAAGAGGGGGGCGGGCGGACATGGACGTCGGGGAGCCGCTGTTTTGGGGGCAAGGGGTCGGCGAAACAGGCAGAGCGTCCCGCCGTTCACGTCACGAAGTGGAGCCCCGTGTCGCATCCGGCGGGCGTGTACTCGGCCAGCCGGATACGGAGGTTGTCCTCCCGCTGCGGCTGGAACAGCTGGTGCAGCGCGCCGGGCTCCGACCCGTTGGCGCCGCCCCGGCGGATCTCCGCGGCACACCGGTCGCTGAGGCGTACGTAGGCGGGCGCGCCGTACCGGGTCGCGGAGAACCGCAGGTCGGCCGCGCGTGACCCGGAGTGGTCCGGCTCGCAGTGGAAGCGGGTCGGCGTGGCAGAGCCCTCGGGAAGCCAGCAGAACCGCAGGGACCCCCGGTCGCGCCGGTCGACCCGGACCTCCCCCGCCAGCAGGCAGTTCTCCAGCAGTTCCACTCCCCGCACGCGCACCTGACCGAGGACGGTGCTGCGCCGGGCGGTCAGCACCACCCCGGCAGAACCGCCGTCCGGCGCGCCGAGCGCCGTCGCTTCGAGGTCGGTCGCGTCCACCACGCTGTCGCACACGTCCAGCACGTTCGCCTCACCGGCCGGATCCACCGACACAGCCCCGAGAATGCTGGAGCGCACCTCGACGCTCACCGGGCTCCCCGCGATGTCCAGGCTGGGCGCCCCCGGCGCCAGCGGCCTGCCCTGCGCCTGGAGCACCCAGCCGGGCACCAGGGTGCAGTGCCGCAGGACGAGCCGGCCCACCTCGCCCCGCACCCGGATCCCGCCCCCGGCGACCAGCAGACCGTCGAGGACGCACACGGTCGGGGCCTCGCCGGGGCGCCCGCTGCCCGTGCCGTTGATCACCAGCCCCTGCGGACGGTCGCCATGGCGGCCCCGGGGCAGCCTGAGGACCGGGCGGACGCCCTGCGCCGCGCGCAGCGTAAGGCGGTCGCCGGGATCGAGACGGATCTCCGCCGGTTCCTCGTACACTTCGTTGGAGATGATCTCCACGACGGCCTCCGCCCCGGCCGGGCCGCCCCGCTTCGCCGCCTGCCAGTGGTCGAGCGCGTCGGCGACGCTGCGGTGCCTCTCACCGGGGCCGACCCGGTAGAGGGCGCCCCGATCGGGCTGTTCCGGGGCGGGGCGCGGGTACTCACCCCCGCCCAGGTCGCCCGAGAAGGCGTGATGATAGCTCACGCGCACCTCCGAGGCGGGGCCCGTGCCCGGCCCCAGCACGAGCCGGCCGAGCACCGGGTCGACGGCGACCTGACCGGGAGCCGGCCGGTAACTCCAGTCGGTCAGATCGGCGGCGACGACCCGGGCGAGCGGGACCACGTCGGCCACCGAGTCGGGCCCGGTCCACACGCACAGGCTCCTGCCCGGCCCGTAGAGGTCGTAGAGCCGCTCGGACAGGGCGCGGCGGCTGATGGGCTCCGGCACGTTCGTCTCGTCCGCCACGTGGCAGCGCGACGGCTCGGGCACCGGTGCCGTGTACAGCGGGGTGTCGACGGCGAGTACGTTGAAGGCGTAGCAGGCCCGGTCACGGTCCAGGCAGTACGCCGGGGCCCGGGTCACGGAGTACGCGCGCAGCCGCCACACGTACACGCCCACGGACTGGACGCCGTACCTCCCCGCGCGCCGCGGGGAGTCGGGGCGCGCCACCTCCACCGTGCGGGCGGCACCGTCGAAGGGACCGCCCAACCGGTCCAGCGCGCTCGCCCCCCGTACGTCCACCAGGCCCCCGTGCGCCGTCCTGCGGCGGGCCGTGGCACCGTCCGAGGTGAAGCGGCGCACCGGCTGGGTGAGGCAGAGCAGGTGCCGGTACTCGACAACCCGGGCCGGCCACCCGGCCACCCCGGACGCCAGGTCCTCCAGCAGGGCGAGGGTGCCCTTGCGGCGCCGGTGGTCGACGGTGTCGGCGACGTCCCGCCGGGGAACCGCGGCGGCCGGCAGACCGCCCGCCCGGACGGTGTCCTCGGACAGGGCGGTGGCGATCCAGGGCAGCACCTCGTAGCCGACGAGGTCGCCGATGTAGGGCACCACCCAGTCCTCGCAGGTCTCGACGAACCAGTTGTCGTAGAGCCGCTCGATGTCCTGCCGCACGGCCGCGGCGGAGTCGGCGACGACCGTCAGCAGCGCCCGCAGCGGGCCACCCTGCTCCGCGTCCCGTCTGCGGTGCACGGCGGGCAGCAGCGCGTACAACTCGTCGGGACTCATGGGATCCTCCGCACGGTGAGCGTTTCCGGTACGGCCGGGTCGAGCAGGACCAGCTGGGCCGGACGCAGCACGACGGTCTCCGCGGGCGCCGGTGCGGTGCCGGTCCGGGCCGCGCGCCGGCCGGCGGGCAGGGCGGGCACCCACGCGGCGACTGACGGGTCTTCGGCGAACCGGACCGCGGCGGCCGCCTCATCGCCCTCCGGGACGCCTCCGAAGGCGTCGACATCAACGAGGTCGACCCCGGGCACCGTGTGCGCGACGGCCAGGACCGTACTCAGGTAGACCGGCTGGGCCAGCCGCGCCGGCGCGAAACCGAGCCGGGCGGCCAGTGCCTCGCGCACCCGCCGCTCGACCAGGTCCGGCGGATGACCTGGCGCCGTACGGACGCCCAGCCGGAGGACGAGCCGCACCCGTTCGCAGGGTTCCACCCGCACCGGCAGCGCGAAGTCGCCGTACCGGAGCAGGGCCGCGCGCAGTGACAGCACCAGCGGGGAGGCGGCGTCCAGCGAGACGTCGCCCGCCGCGGCGACCGTGACGTGCAGCACGGGGCGGCCACCGTCCGCGCACCGCGCCGCCACGGCCTTGCCGACGCCCGCGTAGGCACGAGCGAAGGCCTCGTAGTCGCCCACCGACACGAGCCTCCCCAGCGCGGCCAGGCGCAGGGGGATGGCCTCGCGCAGCTCGGCCGGACCGTCGGCGTCGGCTCCGCCGGTGGCGGGCAACGGGTTCGTGACCCCACTGACGCCCCGCGGCCGGCTGACGACCTGGCTGATCCGGCCGGCCCCGACGTTCCCCGCGCGCCCGCCCCCGAAGCGGTAGCGGGCGGTGACGTTCTCCGTACCGGAGGGCAGGCGGGCACCGTGCCGGCCGTCCCCGAACCGCACGGTCGCCCGCCCGTCCCGGTCCGCCAGCAGGTGGAAGACCTCCGCTGCCCCGTCCTCCCCGCCCGGGTCGTCGGTGCGCCGCCACGCCACGTCGCCGACGCGCACGGTGAGGGCCTCCTCGCTGCCCTCGGCGGTCGCCGAGGGCAGCCAGACCAGGGGGGCCTGCCGCAGGGGGAAGGCCTGGCCGGCCCGGGAGGCGTCCCCGCTGCCCAGGATCTCGGTGACCGTCTCGCCCGCGGTCGCCTCGACGACGTTGCCGTGGACGACCACGCTGTCCCGGCGGTACCGGTGGGCGAGGGGAGCGGTCAGCACCAGGGTCGTCCGTACCCGGCCGTCCGGCGAGGAGCCGTCGAAGCCGTGGCGCACGCCCGCGAGGACGGCGAGCTCGCAGCCGGGCACGCCGGGACCGTCGCACGCGCCGGCCGAGGGGAGCACGTCGGTGCGTTTCCCGGAGACGACGAGCAGCCTGCCGGGCGCCAGCCCCTCGAAGGTGCCCTCCAGGTCGATCTCCCGTCCGGCGACGTCCTCCGGATCGGGCGAGGCGGCCGGGACCAGCGGCTCGGCCGCGGCCCACACCGTGACGGCCCGCCGTACGGCCATGTCCTCGCAGTCGTCGATCCACGGCCCGGCCAGCCGCAGCCGCGTCACCCGCAGCGCGTCCTGGCCGCCGGCCACGGAGAGCTGCCCGGCGTCCAGGACCCGCAGGACCCGCGTCTGCGGCCGGCCCGCCACCTGCACGGCGACGAAGCCGCCCGGCAGGATCTCCTCGTGCACGCCGTCCAGCAGCAGGACGTCGCTCGCGAGCGGGTCCTCCTGCGCCCGGAAGGGCGCCGCAGCGCGCAGGAGCCGCCTGACCCGGGCGTCGTCCGGGACGGACGCTCCCAACGGGGCGCAGACGACCCGGAATCGCAGCACGTCCGGCGCGGTCGCACCCGGCATTGAAACGGCGGACAGCGCCTCGTACAGCGAGGCGGTCAGACCGGGCCGGTTGCCGGCCAGCAAGCGGGGCAGGGCGTCGGAACCGGCGCCCAGCAGGTCCCGGACGGTCGGCGCGGTGGGGGGCGGCGGTGCGCCCTGACTGAGAGCGGTCAGCAACGGGTCGACGGCGTCGAGGACCGTGCGGCCGGGCCTGCGCAGATCGCGGCGCAGCGCGTCGGTGTCCCGGGGCACGCCGACCGCCGGTGCCTCCCCGAGACGCCGCACGGCGTCCTGGACGGTGGCGAGCCGGACCGAGGCCCGCTCGGCGAGGGCGCCGGCGTCGAGCGCGTCGCCCACGGACGACAGCCGTTCGCGCAGCCCGCGCAGTCCGCGGTCGAGGCGGGCCGCGACCGTGTCCGGGTCGTGCAGATCGTCGACGTGCCGGCGGACCTCCCGCAGCAGAGAGAGCAGGTCCTCGAAGGGGCCCCTGGACGGTGCCCGGCGCGCGGCGTCCTCCAGGTCCTCCCGCAGCGCGTCGACGGCGTGGGCCAGCTGCCGCGGCGGATCCGGCACCTGAAGCCGCAGGCCGGTCCGTCCATGCTCCGGGTCGGGCCGCACCGCCTCCACGACGCGGGTCAGGTCGAGCCGGGCGTCGGCGTAGGCGAACAACAGGCGGTCACCGGGGCGCAGGGCGTGCTGCACTCCCTCGACGTCGATGGACCGCGCACGGATCGCCACGTCGGCCGTCAGGTCGCCACGGCGGGTGGTGCGCACCGGCAGCCGGTTCCACTCGGCGCGGGCCGTGAGCGCGTTCGCGGTCTCGAAGGTCAGCGGCAGAGCCCCGGGTTCCGGTTCGCTCCTGACCTGCGAGCCGGCCGGGACGACGCAGGACGTGCCGACGTCCAGTGTGTAGGCGAGGTGGGCGGCGGCCGCCAGGGCGGGACGCGGCCGGTGCCCGACCAGCCGCCCGAGCTGGACCAGGGACTCGTTCTCCTGGGCCGTGCGCAGGAAACCCTCGTCGGCGATGCGCTCCTGATAGAACGTCAGGACATCGGCGACGACGGCCCACGCGTCCAGCAGCGCCATCGACGGGTCGTCCGGCTCCCGGGTCGTCAGCCCCGCCAGGGCCTCGTCGCCGCCGGGCCCGCTCAGCGCGGCCAGCATGGCGTCGAGGAACTGCGGGTGCCTGCCCAGGCGGTAGGCCAGCGCAGGCAGCCCCGGCCGGTTCCACACCGGGGCGAGGCCGGCCGCGTTCTGCGCGGGCTCCGTCATCGTCCACCCCTCAGCCGCAGCGTCAGACGCCCGTCCTGCGGGCGGGTGACCTCGCCGTCCAGCCGCGCGATCTCGAGCGGCCGCACGACGAGCTCACCGGACGCCGGTACCCGCGGGACCCGTTGCTCCGGTCCCGGAGCGTGCAGCCGGCGCAGTGAGGTGACCTCGGCGTGCCGCACTCCGGGAACGCTCATGCACGCGGCGACCAGGGCGCTGACGCGTACCGGGGTGCCGAAGGTCAGCACCGCCGGGTCGAAGAAGCCCACGGTGCCGTCCGGAGCCCGTCCCGGCAGGAGCCGCCGCTGGAGGGCCTCGCGGACGCGGGCGGTGACGTGGTGCGGGTCGACGAGCACGTCGACGGCGACGTCGAGCGGCACGAGGAGGGCGGGGCGGGTGACGACGTCGTGGCCGATGCGCCTGAAGCGGTGCAGCGCGGTGCGCACCTCCTCCAGCAACGCCGGCGCCGGTACGGCGGGGCCGCTCGGGTCCACGGCGACGTCGGCCTCGTACCAGCTGCCGGTCCAGCGCAGGGTCGCGGCGGCCTGCTGCACCGTGTGGCCGTCGGCGGCGAGGACGGCGTAGTCCTCCGCGGTGACGGCCCGCAGCGGGGTGCGGAACGGCGCCTGCGGGGCGGCCGTGCGCACCCGGGCCACCGGCTCGGGGTCGGTGCCCCCGCGCACCGGCAGCGGATTGCGCACCCGGGTGACCGCCCCCAGGCCGCCGCTGAGCGAGGCGATCCGGTTGACGGCTTCGCTGCCCGCGTTGCCCGCCCTTCCGTTGCCGACGCGGTACACGGCCCGCAACCGGGTCCCCGGGGGCGCCGCCCGCCCGCAGTGGCCGTCGCCGAAGCGCAGGGTGAGGATGCCCTGGTCGTCGCACTCGCCCACCACATGGCGGTCCCCGGGGCCACTGGCCAGCAGATCCCGCCGGGCGGTCCACCGGGCCCGCGGCTCGGTCGCCTCCACCAGGTCCAGCGCGGGCAGCGCCTCCCGGGGGTCGGGGTCCAGGGCGGAGCGCGCCGGGCCGTGCAGCGCCGGATCGGCGGGGTCGAGCGCGCGGGCGGCCCGAGGGCCCCAGGTCTGCCCCAGTTCCCAGCCGGTGTCGGCGGCGTCGAGGACGTAGCCGGACCGGGCGCGGCGGGCGAGCGTCGTGAGGCGGCGCAGCCGTGGCTCCAGCAGCGTGTCCAGGCGCGACAGCAGACGGGTCGCGACCTGCCGGCGAGTGGCGGCCCGCGCCAGGTCGTCCAGGACGGACGGACCGAACAGGGCCGAGAGGAGTTCGCGCTCGGCGTCGTCGAGTTCGGCCACCCCGTGGTGCACCTCGCGCAGCAGGTCCCGGGCCCGGGCCGCCAGGTCGAGGAGCTGCCGGGCCTGCGCCGCCGCCACATCGGACGGTCGGGGGTACGGCGGGGACCAGGTGACGGGAGCGCCGCGCAGCACGGCCCGGAAACGGCGAGCGGGCACCGCGGGAGCCGTTCCGTCACCAGCCTGCGGCACCTCGATCAGCTCGTCGGCGTCGCCACCGGGCCACCCCGGCTCCACTCCGTGCTCGACGAGCAGGGCATTGCCGCGCGCCAGGACGGTGGCCCGCGGCCGCCCGTCGGGCTCCCGGCTGACGCTCGCGGACAGTGGGAAGGTGAGGGCGTCCTCGTCGGCCCAGGCGATCTTCAGCACCTCCGTGCCGGTGTACGCGTCGCGGTCCCGGGTGACCCGGGTGAGCCGCACGGCCTGCCGGTGGCCGGGGTCCGGCGGCCCCCCGCCGGGCCCCCGTACCTCCTCCAGGACGAGCAGGTCACCCGGCTTGAGCCGCAGGCCCCGGCGGACGCCGTCACCGTCCAGGAGCGCGGCGCCGGTGGTGCCGGCCGGCAGCTCGAACGCGTTCCCGCCCCAGCCCCACACAGGGATGCCGTTGTGCTCCGGCATCAGCCGTACCGCTCGCCGCTCCAAGGGGCGGTAGACGGGATGCGCGCCCTTGGCGAGGACGTCGGCGGGCACCACCGGCCCCCCGGACCGTGGAGGCTCCTCCTCGGGCTGCACGCCGAACGCGACCTCCGCCAGGTCCAGCGTCATCGACGCGGAGGTCTCCACGCACACGACGGTGCGGGCGGCGCAGCCGTCGTGCATCGGGTAGCCGACCAGCCGTGCGTGGCGCCGCACCGAGGTGCGTAGCCGGGCGGTGCCGAGATAGGCCTCCGTGGCGACGGCGTCCTGCTGGTAGCTGAGCCGGTCCCCGACGTGCGCCAGCAGCTCCACCAGGGTGAGCCACAGGTCCGGAGCATGCCGCTCGGTCCACTGGGGCAGGGTCAGCGACAGCCGCTCCAGCAGCAGCCTGCGGAAACTGGCGTAGTCCTTGGCCAGGTAGTCGATGGCCGGAGCCGGGCGGAGGGGCGGGGGCGTCGGCGGGGGGAGCGGGCCGTCCGGCGCGCTCGTGCGGACGGTGGCACCGAAACCGAAGTCCGCCCGGTTGCGCGCGGCGTGGAACCCGCGCCCCAGCGCCCGGAGCCGGTACGTGGACTCGTCGCCCGGCCGGTCCAGGAGCAGCCGCACCCGGTGCCTGCCGCCCTCGCCTTCGGCCGGGGCTTCCCTGACGACCCTGAGGACGCGGATGCCGACGACCCGTCGTCCGCCCTCGATCACGAAACGGGTGCGGTCCAGGGGTTCCGGCAGCACGCCTGAGAAACTGACGGTGAGCGTGCGCCCGTCCGGATGGGCCAGCACGTCCTCGACAGCCGCCGGATCCCGTCCCCCGAGGCCCTCGTCCCGGTCATCAAGCACGGTCATGACGGGCTTCCTCCGCTCACCGTGACGGCGCGGGTCTCCCCGGTCGCCGCCAGCACGTAGGTGACGTGCACCAGCAGCGTGGCTTCCTCAGCGGTCACGGTGAGGGAGTCCACCGTGAGCAGGTCACCGAGCCAGCGCTGCAGAGCCGCCCGGGCGTTCGTCTCCAGGGCCGCCGCGAGTTCGGGGCTGTTCCCGGTGAAGACCATGTCCAGCAGACCGCAGCCGAAGTCGGGCCGGTTGACGCGCTCCCCGGGGCTGGTGAAGAGGACCAGTTCCACCATGTGCCGCACATGGTCGGCATGGCCGGCCGTGGAGGTGCGGCCCCGCGGGTCGACCCGGTAGGGGAAGTCGACGTTCATCGTCCTCACATCCCTCGCACCCGGAGCTGCATGGTCTGGACGAGGGGCGGGTTCGGCGGCGGTGTGCCGATGCCGACCGCGGGCGCCGGGCCGACGGGGGGAGCGGGCTGGAGCAGCACCGGCAGGCCGCCAACGAACACTCGGGCGGAGGTGTGCAGCCAGGTGACGCCCGTACACGGTGGCGCCCCGAGCGTCATGGCGGGGAACCCGCAGCCCGCCACTAGGAACGTGTCCGCGGTGGTGGCGACCGGGTGAGGGCCGACCAGCACACGCTGCTGGACCGGTGCGGGGATCGTCACCAGGCCGGGCGGGTGGGCGCACATCATCAGGGCGCCGTGGTGCATCAGCAGTCCGGGCACGGCGTCCTCACAGCACCGTCAGGGCACCGCCGTTGACGGTGACCTCAGGACCGGCGAGTCGGAGGGTGGCGAGCTTGGGGCCGCAGGAGATCTCGATCGCCGTTTCGTCGATCTTGATGAAGGGTCCCTTGTCCCCGTGCAACTGGAGCTTGATCCCGCCGCGGGGCCCCGGCTCGTCACTGATGACGAACGCGTTTCCGGAAGGGGTGGCCAGCACGATCTGCGGGACGCCGGCCGACGCCGACCTGGCCGCAGGGGGCACGTCCCCGGACCCACCGCGCCTGAAGCCCACCCACACCGCCCGTTCCGGGTCCCCGTCGAGGAACCGCACCCAGACACCCGCGTCCGGCGGCGGCACCACGTACATGCCGCAGTCCCGGCCGGCCAGCGGGGTCAGCGGCGCGGCCCACACCGGGGCCTCGTCGCCCAGCACCTCCGGAACGCGGACCAGCAGCCTGCCCGCACCGCCGGGGTCCACGGCCGAGACGACGACCCCCTCGTACAGGCCGTGCCACTGCCTCACCTGAGCTGTCGTCATACCGTGACTCCCTGAGTGTCGGTGCCGAGCCCGTCGCGGACCAGCGTGAAGTGCTGCCTGTAACTGTGCCGGGAGAGTTCGTGGGTCACGGCGGCCACCAGGTAGCGCCCGTCGTGGGCCCGGCCCGCACCCCGCACGCCCACGAGGCCGTGCGCGCTGAGCACATGGCCGTAGCGCAGGACGTCGACGGTTCCGCGGCCGGTGACCGCGTGCGCGGCGACCTCCCGGCCCAGCCCGGCCAGCAGCGTCCGGGTCAGGGAGCGGGCCGTGTGCCCCGGGAGCGGACCGGTCCGCAGGGCCGGGGCGGGGTGCGCCGCGAGGCCGTCACGCAGCAGACGGGTTCCGGGCGCCATGACCTCGGAGACGGTGGCCGGCGGCTCCAGGCGGTGCGTGGTGTACCCGGAAGTGGCCAGGCCGTCGTACGCGAAGGAGAGTTCCTCGACGTTGTCTGCGGGACCACAGCCGGTGGTGAGGGCGGGTTGCGGCGCGCCGCCGCGGTACTGCGGCCCCCAGTAGGCGGTACTGACGCCGGGGGCCGGGCCGGGCACGAGGTGGAACACGTGACCCACGTCCTCGGCCATCGCCCGCAGATAGGCGAGATCCGTCGCCGACTGGACCGGCACGTCCAGCACCGGGTCCGGCTGGTCGGTGAGCACCGGAGCCACGGCCTGGGGCGTGATGCCGTACTGCGCGTACCCGGCGCACACCGCGGTCGCCCGCAGGTGCGGCGCCAACCCCGGGAAGGCACGCCGGACGTGCCGGAGGTCCATCAGAGCGGTCAGGTCCTCGCCGGTGACCACGAGGTACGGCGCGCCGGGCGTCCGGCCGGCGTGTGTCTCCTGGTGGGTGACCACCCCGTCCATGAGTACATGGCAGCGGCCCGACAGGACGACGGCGACCACGATCCGCTGCTGCGGATGGAGGGGGCCGCCGGGCAGCACGGCGTCGGCCGGACGGGAGTAGGGAGCGAGGGCGAAGGTGAGCTGGAAACCACCGGTCGTACCGGCGGCGGAGGTGATCCGCACTCTGTGCAGGGCGTCGACCAGCTCGGCTGGAGCCGGCCGCGGCACCACCTCGCCGACCTGCAGCAGGAGCTGGAGACCGGGGGGCGTCACGGCGCCACGCCGTCGCCGACGGCCGCCGACGCCTCCGCGGGCAGCGTGATCCGCAGGCGCCGGCCGGGCACGGCGGTCAACTCGTCCGGGTCCATCGCCCGGTTGGCGTCGGCGATCCGCCACGACTGCCCGGGGTCGCCGTAGTACCGGGCCGCGATACGGTCGAGCCGGTCGCCGGCGGCGACGACGTGCTCGCCCACCACGGTCAGCTCCTCGGGCCGGGGCAGGAAGCGCCGCCGCAGGCAGGCCACGGAGCGGCCGTCCGCCGTGGTGTGCGTCGTGGTGGGGACCGTGTAGTACCTGCTGTGCGGCTCGAACACCGCCCGACCTCCTCCAACCTGGTGGTGCACGGCTCAACCGCCCACGTATCCGACGGTGCCGGGGCCGTATCCGACGAGGGCGGCGAAGCGCTCCCTGCTCTGCTGGTACTGCAGGTAGAGGCCGCCGGCCTGGTGGCCGAAGCCGACGTCGTCGACGGTGATGATCCGCAGTGTGAGCGTCACACGCGCCCTGATCGGGTTCAACTCGCCGTCATGCGCCTCTTCCAGGACCTCGACGTCCACCATCCGCACCGGCAGCACCCGGTGCGGCCCGAGCACCAGGACGGACAGCGGGGCCTGCGCGGGAGCGATCTCCAGGATGCCCCGGGCGGCCAGGTCGCTCTGCCGGTTCAGTTGCGCCGCCGTGGGTGTCACGGCTGTTTCCAGCGCGGAGAGCACGCCGAGCAGTCCACCCCCGGCCGGCTGGGCCACCCCGACCGCTGACGCCAGTTGGTCGGCGGCGTCGAACTCCGCGTCGATCCGGAGGGTCTCCCGCGCCGGTCCACGCAGCCGCAGCGGGTCCTGCCGGTCCCCGGTGTCGTCGGCCGCGCTCTGCGGCAGCAGGGAGCGGGTGACGCCGTCGGGGTTGTACTGGAAGGGCACGACGCGCTGGACGCTGCCCTGCTCGGGGTCGAGGAAGACGAAGCCGCCCCGGCGCGGGCCCGGAGTACTCATGACGTACCGTCACCTGCCTTCGGTCGTGTCCCCAGGGGACGTTGCCCGGCACAGCGCCCGGTGCACGGCAAGGGCGATGGTCCGGCCGAGCCGGGCGTCCCGGCCGCGCGCCGGTCCGACCGCCCCGTCGCCGGGGCGGTCCCGCCCCTTCCTACCGGTTCCGGGGCGTTCGGTGGCGGTGGCGAGGCCGAGCAGCGCGGCGAGTTCCGCCTCGATGGCCGTACACAGCTCCTCCGGCGACGGCGCCGGAACACCGTCCAGCACCAGGTGCCGGATCCGCACCTCCAGCCGGGGCGCCGTCACGTGATCACCACGGCGAGGTCGGTGTCGAACCCCTCGGCGTGCCCGTCGGCGAGCCGACTGTCCACCCCGTCGACCCGCAGCCGCAGCGGGTGGCGTCCCGGCCCGCGCGCGACCAGCCGGAAGCACAGGGTGCGGGTCGCCCGCGCGAACGGCTCGGCGGGCACCGGCCGGTCCGCCACCAGGAGTTCGGCCCGCTGCCCGGGGTGGACCGTGGGCACGCAGTCGACGTTCAGCACGGCCACCCCTCGATCGTCCCGCCGGACGGTCAGGGGGAGCGTGCCCTTGATCCGCGGGGCGACCGTCACGGTCAGCGGCCCGGTGGTGCGCTCAACACCGTCCGGGGCGGTGAGAACGACGGTGGCGGACCACCGGCCCGCTCCCTGGTCCGCGCCCAGGGTGGCCCGCAAGCCGGCGCTGCCCTCGGCCCGGCCCGGCAGCACTACCGGCGGGAGGACCGGGTGCGTCAGTCGCACCGTCGGGGTTCCCGCCCGCAGTCCGCCGCCGGTGAACACCACATCGGTGCCGGGGGCGGCGTGTGCGGGCACCACGGCGCGCAGCACGGGCCAGGCCCCGGCGGCCGATGGCATCGCCTGGGGCCCGGCGCCGGTCGGGCCCGTCCGGAGGACCGGTAGCGGGGCCCGACCGGGCAGGGAGCTGTCGATGAGCACGATCCGGGCCTCGTAGGCCACCGACAGGCGGTAGGCGTGGCCCAGGGCCGTCCACAGCCGGCACAGTTCCTCGGCGGTCGGCGCGGCGGGTGTGAGTCTCACCGGCTCCTGCTGCAGGTGGAGATCGCTGAAGCCCGCGGCGCGCCGGAGATCGGCGGCGCGCAGCTCCGGCCGGTCGTGCAGTGCCGACATCACCGCTCCGATCAGCCGCTCGGGGACCGCGGAGTCCGCCCCGGCCGGCGCGTGCCCGGTGAAGAGGTAGTGCAGGACGAGCGGGAGCGCCGGCCGGCGGGACTCCCCGGGGCGGGTTCCCACCGGATCGGTGTTCCGCCAGGCGGTGTCGACGGAGGTCCGGTACAGGAAGACGTTCAGACTCCCCGGCGTGCCGGCCTCGGCCGGTGTGACCGCCTCGCCCGGATGACGCACCGTCACCACCGCGCCCGGCACCGCGCGCTCCACCCCGTCCCGCAGAACCGCCCGCAGGGTCTCCGTCACCGCGGCGACGGCCAGCGCGTCGCTCATGACCGCCTCCTGAGGTACTCCTCCAGGCTCAGCCTCGGCCGCCGCCGGGGGGCTCCGCCCTGACCGGCGGCCGATGCCACGGCCGTGCGGACCACCAACCGGTCGATGGTGACGCGTACGACGGTGCCCGCTCGAGTCACCGCGGACGCCGCGGCCTCCCCGGTCGGCTCCGCGGCGGAACGCGCCCGGGCCGGGCCGGCTCCACGAGCGGGCCGGGAAGCGGGGCCCGAGGAGAGCACGCCCCGGGCGCTCACAGGGGTGACGACCCCGCCTGCCGGCGACCGCGCGCTCTCGGGAGTGCGGGGGCGGGCGCTGTCCGTGGTGCGGGGGCGCGCGTGGTATGAGGAGCGGGCGGAGGGGGCCGGGGGAGTGGGCAGGGGCGTCAGGGAGACGGGGGATGTCGCGGGGGTGGGCTCCTGCGCGGCGCGGGGGGCGGGCCGGGGGCCGGACCGGTTCGCCGCGGTGACTGGCCGGACGGTGGGGGGAGTGGGGGTGGGAGTGCTGGGGGTCGGCGCTGACACGATGGGCGGGGGTGGTGTGGTGGTGGAGGTGCTCGGGGTGTGGCGAGTCGGCCCGGTCCGGGGTCGGTCCGGTGCCGGTGCGGCGGTGGAAGTGTCGAGGGTCTGGCGGGTGGGCCCCGCGCCGGGCCCATGCGTGGCGGTTGCTGTCTGGGCGGCACGGGAGGTGTGAGGGGACGGCTCTGACGGAGGCGGTGTGACGGCGGCTGAGGGGGGAGTGGGGGACTCGGGGGCGTGGCGGTCGGGCCGGACGGAGTGTGGGCCCGCGTCGATCGAGGGCGCGAGGCCGGGCTCGTTCTGGGGGGCGCACGTCGGCGACGTGCCGGGCGGGGGAGGGAAGGACGGATCTCCCGCGCAGTGCGGGTGGGCCGGGGAGAGCGGCGCGGTAGGAAGTCGATGCGGGGAGCGCGCTGCGGAACCGGTTCCGGTGGAGGGCGGTGGCTCGGCGGAAGGCGGTCGCGTCCCCCGGTCAGGGGACGGCGGCGGGCCGCCTGGAGCCGGCTGGGCCGCCGCGCCCATGGGCCGAGCGGCGAGGTTCCCGGCGGACAGGTCCGCACCGGAAGCGTCACCGGCCCGTCCGCCGGCCGCCACCACGGGCGTCGGCACGTCCACCTCGTGGGCGTGGGCGTGGGAGTGGGCGCCGCCCGACGCCGGACCGCCGGAAGGCCTCCGCCGCGACCGCATCCCGCGCCGCGGCGGAGTCGGGCTCGCGTCCTGCCGGCCGTTCGCGGGGACGGGGACGGACCCCTGCCCGGCGGCATCCGGTGCCGACTGTTCGGGTCCACGGTGGCCGGGCGGATCGCCTACGCGAAGGCAAGGACTTGCCGGCGCCGGGCCGACCTGCGGCCCGAAGGGGACACGGGGAGTCGAGCCGGGCGGAGGCTCCCGCCGGTCCTGGTGGACGGTACGGGGCACGCGCGGGCCGTCGCCCCCGGCCGCCTGCCTTTCCACGTCGGCCGACTCGGCGATCCGCTCCGGACCGTGCTCTTCCTGGCTCCCGTCCCCGCGGCCTGGAGAGTAGCGCTGGTCCAGGGCGTCGCGGTGGCCGAGGCCGTCCCGGCGGTCGCACCGCTCGCCGTCGTCACCCTTCTCGGAGGCCTGCACGTCGAAGGGGAGCAGGCCGGGCGGCGCCGGGTCAGCCCCCACGGCGGGCGGTGTCTCCTCGTCCGCCGCCGTACCCTCGGCATACGGTGGCGCGGGTGCCTGGTGCCGGACCGCCGACTCCCGCGGGGCGTCGTCACCGCCCGGCAGGTGCGGTGCGGACGGGTCGAACACCTGGGGCGCGAGCGGCCGCAGCCACGGTCCGGGTGCGCCCAGGAGCCGGTCCACGAAATCGGTCATCCGGCGCTCACCTCCAGGTAGAACCGGCGGCGGACCGGGCTCACCGACAGCACGTCGGCCTCCGACCAGCCGTAGGCGCGGGCCAGGGCGTGGACCTCGTGCAGGATCCTGCGGGCGCAGCCGGACACGTCGGTCCACAGGTGTTCGGCGACGTCCAGCGACGCCGTCCAACGGTGGTGGCAGAAGGGGCAGTCGAGAGGGAGCAGGGGGTCCGCGCCGGGGTCGAGGTCCGCCAGCCGTCGTGCCACCTCCTCCAGTACCTCGTCCGGCAGGTCAGCGGGCGGGCTGACGTCGACGACGCAACGCCGCAGCAGCGTCTGACGGGCACCGGGAGAGGCGGGATCGACGGCCGCCGCGTCCCGGGCGGTGATGGCCCGGAAGGTCACGGTCGCACCGAGCGCCGTCAGGGACCCCGTGGTGGGCTCGGCCGCCGCGTCCGTGTCATCCGCACCGCCGCTGGGGGGTGGCAGCAGTTCGGCGGCGGTGACGGTGACGTCGAGGCTCTCCCCGCACGCCGGGCAGTCGGCCGCGCACGGCAGGGCGTCGCCGAAGGCAGCGCACCGCAACTCCAGCAGCAGGCTGTTGAGGGTGCCCAGGGGCAGGTCCGCGGCGCCCTGCCCGGTCGGCGCCGCAGCCGCCGCGAGGAGCAGCCGGCGAGCCGCAGGCACCTCGGCGAGTCCGCGCTCCCACAGGTCCAGCACGACCGCTTCCGTCAGCCGGCACGGCACGCCGCTCACCCGGCTGTATCGGTGAACTGCGGCTCCTGCGGTGGGTTGGTGTGCTCCCGCACCCAGCCGTGATGCTCCACCTTGATGTGCTCGAAGGCGACGCCGTTCGAACCGGCGTCGAGTTCGGGAAGCCCCTGGTACTCCGACACCCAGCAGTCGTGGACGGAGTAGGACAGCACCTGTTGTCCGCCCTCGTCGAAGACGTCGATGATCAGGTCGCGGCGGAAGTCCTTGAGGGAGGTCTCCAGACCGCCCGCAGAGTTCTTCAGGCTCCACACCCGGTTGGCCCACTCCTCGAAGGCCGTGTCGGTGGTGCAGCCGCGTTCCAGGGTGATGGCCTCGTACTCGGTGCGGCCCGGGAGCTTGCGGCTGGTGCCCGGGTCCCCGCCGTCTCGGTGCCGGATGACCTCGGTCGTCCGCCTGAGCCCGCTGACCTTGCTGATTCCCGCGATGTAGGCGGTCTCCCCACTGAACTTCACCCGGAACCGGAAGTTCTTGAAGGGGTCCCGGCGCGTGACTTCCGGCATCGGTCGTCCTCCTAGACCTGGATCTGCCCGGCGAGTTGCTGGATGTGCACGATCACGAACTCGGCGGGCTTGAGCGGAGCGAAGCCCACCTGGACGTTGACGATCCCCCGGTCGATGTCGTTCTGCGGGTTGGTGTCCTTGTCGCACTTGACCAGGTACGCCTCCTGAGGCGTGCGTCCCTGGAACGCCCCCGCACGGAACAGCGAGTTCATGAAGGCGCCGACGTTCAACCGGATCGAGGCCCACAACGGTTCGTCGTTCGGCTCGAACACCACCCACTGCGTGCCGCGGAACAGGCTCTCCTCGATGAAGAGCGCCAGCCGCCGCACCGGGAGGTACTTCCACTCGTCGGCGAGGCGGTCGGCCCCGCGCAGGGTGCGAGCCCCCCAGGCGACGGGCCCGGCGGCGGGCAGCCGCCGCAGGCAGTTGACCCCGACCGGGTTCAGCCGTCCGATCTCCCGGTCGGTCAGCGCAACTTCGAGGTCGGTGACGCCGCTGAGCGAGGCGTCCGTGCCGGCCGGGGCCTTCCAGACCCCCCGCTGGACGTCCGTACGGGCGAGGACGCCTGCCATCACCCCGGAAGGTGGAAAGGCGCGTACGGCACCACTGCGGAGCGGGTCGGGGGCGAGGACGCGGGGGTAGTAGACGGCGGCGTTCCGGCCGGCCTCGCCCAGCTCCACGTCCGCCAGCCGGTCGAGGAGGGTGCCCACCACCCCGGCGGGCGAGCCGCCGGTCGGCTCACCGGTCCATGACGCGGGCGGATCGACCAGGAGCACGGCGCGCCGCTCGACACACAGGTTGAGCGCGTCGGTCACCAGCGGCTTCACCGGCACCAGGTCGCTGAGCCAGTGCAGGTCGGGCAGACACAGGACGTTGAAGATGTCCGTCTTCAACAGTTGGTACAGCCCCTGCTTGTCCGCCCGGCCGTCCGTGTAGGCCGAGGTGTCGCGAGGGCGCTCGTCGTACTTGCCCGCTCCTTCGTCAGGGGCCGCGGACGGAGCGTAGTAGGGCGGGATCCCGCCGGGCGGGCTGCCCTGGGCCCGGTCCGCGAACGGATCGCCGTCCTCCGGTGTCGGGTTGGTCGGCGGTACCTCCATGACCCGCGCCTCGGACGCCCGTACGAGCTGCGAGGACTCCAGCAGGTGTGCGAGGTTGCGCGGGCTGTCCGGTTCGATGCTGACGTTGAGGTAGCGCTCCTCGGCCCCCGTCCGCATATCACGGACCGTCAGGTTGAAGAGGGTCCGTCGCTCGTGCGGACCCGGCTCCTCCGAGGTCTCGTGGTCGACACGCGCGCGCAGATGCCGGGCCCAGCGGCCGGGGGAGGCGGCGCGGAGGGTGAGGACGCTTCCCGCGCCCTCCCCGGCGGAGCCCGTGGCCTTCCGTCCCCCGCCGGGTGGGTTCTGCTTCTCCTGCCCGGAGGTGTCCTCGCCGTCGGTGTCCGGGCTTGCCGCGTCGTCCTTCGGCGTGGGGGCTGCGGGCGACGACCGGGCGTTGTCCCGGCCGGACGACGAGCTGACGCCGAGCGGCAGTGTGAGGGTCTCCACGTGCGGCCCGACCACCCGCACGACCTCGGCCTCGCTCCCGCCGTTCTGGTAGAACTGGTAGACCGCGTAGCTCAGCGGGCAGTCGGGCTGCAGGCCGCCGAAGAAGGCTTCGTAGTCGGCCCAGCCGGTGAGATGGACCGGCCGGTCGGCCGGTCCCCGCGGGGCGTACCCGACGAATGCGGCGACCGACGTGGGCACGCCCGTGATCGTCCTGACGGAACTTCTGACCTCATCGATGTACACACCTGGATAGGTGACGTTGACCGGCATGCCGGCACCTTCTCTCCGTCCTGGATGGGCCTGTCCCGGCCGGTACCGGGCAGTGCGCGGGCGGACTGGCGGCCGCCGGGCGCCAACCTGGAAGAGCGCTGCTCGTGATCCGCGATCACCGTATCCGGATGTCCGCGAACCGGCTCCGCCCAACCAGGTGCGACTGCTTCGAACAGGTGAGACGTGTCGGCTGATCAGCGGGTCCGCGCGGGTCGCCCGCCGCGGCCGTACGACTCTCCGGGCCCGTCCCCTGACGGATGGCACGACCGGCCCCCACGAGGTCGGACAGCCCCGCCCCGCTCGCCGCAAGACGTGGGCACCCTCGCGTGAGTGCGGCCCGGAGCCGGCGTGGAACCACCACGTCGTTCTCGCCCCCGTCGGGTCGGCTCCAGCGCGGCACTCCCGCCTTCCCGGAGGGTCCTCCGCCGGGCCCGCTCGCCCCGGCGTCGACAGCCGTCCCCGTCGGTCGCACACTGAAGTACATGAGGCGTCCTCGGGGGACGGGGAGGTGCTGGACGTGGACTGGTGGATATGGGTGGTGATCGCCCTGGCGGTCGTCGTGCTCGGTGCGGTGTCGGCCCTCGCCGTCCAGGCGCGGCGGCGCAGCGGCGGAGTCATCGCGGGCCAACGCCCTCCGAGAGGCGGAAGGGGGTCACGGCCGTGACCGAGTTCGTGCGGGCCGGCGAGCTGGCCAGGCTGCCGGTCGTGACGCTCGAGGGCGAGGACGTCGGCCAGATCAAGGACATCGTCTTCGACGCCGCCCGCGGCAGCGTCCGCTGCTTCACGCTGAGCGGACGCGGGCTGCTCGCGGGTCCCCTGAAGCGGGACCTGCCATGGAACAAGGTGCACGCCCTGGGGCCGGACGCGGTGATGATCCGGGACGAGAACGCGCTCGCCGAGGACAACCAGACCTCCAAGGACCTCACGGCCTCCGGGGGCGGGAACGTCATCGGAGCCCGGGTGATGACGGAAGGCGGCACCGACCTCGGCAAGATCGTCGATGTCGTCATCTCCGGGGGCCGCCGACCGGCCGTGGCCGGTTACGAGATCGAAACCGCGGCCCAGGGCCACCACCGCGTGCTGCTGCCCGTGATCAAGCCCGTGGCCGTTTCCGGGGAGATGGTCCTCGTCCCCGACGCCACCAGCGAGTTCACCGCCGGCGACCTGACCGGGTTCCCCGAAGCGGCCCGTGGGCTGCGCGGCCGCCTGGAACGGGAGACATGACGATGCTGCTGTTCAGCCAAGCCAAGGGCCGCAGCGTCGTCGGCCTGACCACCGCCGAGACCCTCGCCACCGTCACCGGACTCGCCCTCGCGGCCCACCCCGCGCGCATCGCCGCTCTCCGGGTCAAAGCCAAAGGCCACGGCACCGTCATCACGTGGCAACATGTGCAGGCCTTCGGACCCGACGCGGTGACCGTGCGCTCGGCCGAAGACGTCCAGGCCGAGGCCGACGTCCCGGTCCGGGCCGACAAACACCACGACCCCCTGGGCCGGCGCGTCCTGACCGAGACCGGACACGACCTCGGCCCGGTCGAGGACATCGAGTTCGACGAAGCCAGCGGACACATTCGACGCCTGATCACCGCCGACCAGGACATCGACGGCGACCGGCTGCTGGGCGCCGGCAGCCACGCCGTCGTCGTCGCCGCTCCTTGAACTCGGCGCGTGCCCACCGGACGGCCGCCCCGCCCGGAGGTCCGGCGCCTGACGTCGCGGGGCCACGCCGACGGTCCGGGGGCCGATGTCGCCTCGACTCGGGCCCCGGGTGGAAGGGACGTGATCGCCGATCCGGCGCGCCCGTGGGCTCGGGCGCGTGCACCACCAGCCGACGCTCGGCGACGCGTGGCCGTCCACGGTGACGCCGTGGGGGCGGGCCGGCCCCGCGAAGTCGTGCCGTACCAGCGGGAACGCCGAACCGCCACCCGTCAGGCCACGACCCCCTCCGGCACGTCCACGCCGCGCGCGGTGACCACATGGGCGGTCCCGTCGGCCAGCCGGTAGGACAGGCCCACCACGCCGGCCCGGCCCTCCTCGATCGCCTGCGTCAGGGTGCGGGAGCGGTCCAGCAGCAGATCCACGGTGTGCCGGACGTGCCCGGCGATGAAGTCCGCGTCCTCGGTGTGCCCGGCCGCGTGAGCGGCCAGCACACTGGGCGTCACACGCTCGACCACGTCACGGACGTAGCCCGGAGAGGCCGTGCCGTCCTGGATTGCGGCTCGGGTGGCAGCGACCGCGCCACAGGCATCGTGCCCGAGCACGACGACCAGCGGCGCGCCGAGCACACTGACCGCGTACTCGATGCTGCCCAGCACCTCCGGGCCCATCACATGCCCGGCGGTGCGGACGACGAACAGGTCGCCCAGCCCCCGGTCGAAGATGATTTCGGCAGCCAGACGCGAGTCGGAGCAGCCGAACAGCACGGCGAACGGATTCTGCGCCAGCGCGACCTCGGTACGGCGGGCGGCGTCCTGGTTCGGGTGCTCCACCGAACCGGCGACGAACCGCCGGTTGCCGGCAAGCAGCATCTCGAAAGCCTCAGAGGGCGTCGGGGACTGGGTGTCGGTGTCGGTCATGCCCGCAGGGTACGGCCTGTGCCCTGCGGACACGCGCAGGACCCCGCCCCGGCGGCCCGGCCGGCAGCCAGGACCATCGCGCACACGACAGCTCTCGCACGGGCGGAACGGCCGGTCCTCCGCCCGAGCTCCGCCCGCAGGGCGCTCCGGCGGACGTGATCCGAGTGAGACGCGTCCCTGCTGCCGTGTGGCGGAGGTCACGACGAAGAAGGTTGAACCTGGAGTCGTGTCCAGGATCTAGCGTCGGGTGCATGACCACAGCCATCCTGCCGGGCGCGTCCCGGTTCACCATCGGAGCACTGGCGCGCGCCGGCGGCGTCTCGGTGGACGCCATCCGCTTCTACGAGCGGCAGGGACTTCTCCCGGCCGCGGAGAGGACCAGAGGCGACCACCGCCGCTACCCGCCCGAGGCGCTCGATCGGCTCGACTTCATCCGGGTCGGCCGGCGCCTGGGCCTGAGGCTGGAGGAGATCAAGGACCTGGCGGATGCCTGCGAGCAGGTCCCGGACTGCCCGGTGACCCACGCCGTCGAGGTGTTGCGCGGTCGCATCGCGGCCGTGGAGCGACAGATGGAGGAGCTCACCGGCCTGAGGGACCGGCTCGTCGAAGTCGTCGAGAGGATGGAGTCCCATCGGGACGGGGATTTCACCGCGGAGACCGTGATTCCGGTATCAGCGACGGAGAGCGGCCGATGAGCACCCTTCTGACGGCCCCGGCCCGCGCGCTCCACCGTGCCGGCCTGATCGGGGCTCTGGTGACCTTCGCCTGCGCGGTCGTTTTCCAGGTCCTTTCCGCCGCGCACCCGGGGGTGCACCTTCAGCCCACTGACGTGCCGCTGTCCCCCGACGCCTTCCTGCGGCCCCTCGACGACGAGCCGGACGCCGTGCTCGTGTGGATGGCCTTCGACACGGTCTTCGTCGTCGCCTACCTGACCACCTTCGTCGCGGCCAGGGCTCTGACCGTCTCCCGCCTGCTCGGTACCCTCAGCCTCGCCGCGATGATCACAGCGGGTGTCCTGGACATGGCGGAGAACGCCGTGCTCGCCGTCCACGCGGCGCAGGCGTCCGTGATGGACCCGGCCCCCGCGGCGCCGATGATGACCTTGTACGTGATCGCGCAGCTCAAGTCGACCGCCGCGGCCACCGGTATCGCCTTCCTCGCCCTGGCGCTTCCCGCGCGGGACCGGCTGCTGCGCGCGGCGATCGTGGCGGCGGGCGCGTTCGTGCTGGTCACCGCCGCCGGTGTGGCCCGTCCCGAGTTGGCGGGGCTGGAGGCGTTGCCGATCCTGCTGCTCATGGGTCTGCTGGCGGGTGTCTTCGCCGGCCGGCTGAGGAAGCCCGCCACGGCTCCGTCCGCCGTGGCGGAGGCGGCGTAGCCGCACGGGAGCGCCGGGCCGCCTGTACCACCGGGTCGGCGTAGCGCTACGGGAGCGCTGGGCCGCCTGTACCACCGGGTGGCCCGGCTCGACGTTCTCCCGGGGCCCGGTACGGACCGACGTGCGTCACCGTACCCAAGGGTCCGGTGGCCGCGGGCTCGGCGGTGGCCGGTCCGGGACCCGCCGCCTTGCAGGCCCCGCGGGCGGCCATGGTGTCGTCGAAGAGGAGTACCGGGAGCACGGCGATCGCGGCCGGGCCGAGCACGCCGATGACTCCCCAGGCTCGCCGGGCCGGTGCGCTTGCCCGCCGTGCCCCGAGTGTGGGGAACGGGACCACGTGCAAGGGCGGAGGCGCGGAACGGGGCCGCCGCGGCACCTCCATGAAGTTCACCGCGCCGGGGCCGCGTCCCGTCCGGCGCCGAGGGTGAACTCGGCCGCCTCGTGAGGCCGCCCGTTGATCTGGAGTTGCACGCTGTGGAGGCCGGGGTGGTAGCGACGCGTGCTGAGTTCCCGGAAGGAGTGACGGCGGACGGCCGACCAGCGTTCGCCGGGGGCGAGGCTGCGGGAGGTCAGCTTGAAGACCTTCGGGCTGAGAGTGCCGTTCGCCTTGCGGTGGTGGACGACGTAGTCGATGACGAGGGCGGTGGTGCGGGTACCGGTGTTGATGACCTCGTAGCCGAACACGAGATGCTCCCCGATGCGCACCTCGGGTGTGCGGATCTCGGGTCCGACGACCCGAACGGTGACGTCGGGGTCGTGGCCGAGGAGCGCCAGGGCGTCGGCGTGGCCGTTCTTGACGAGGGTGCGCATGCCGTGCCGGGCAACGGCGGGAGTGGTGGACGCCGGGGCGGCGAGCCAGCGGGCGGCCGTGGCGACGGCCGTACTCGGGTGGTCCTTGCTGATGTCGTTGAGGTGGTTGGCCACCGAACGCCTGACGTACGCGCTCGGGTCGCGGTACAGGGCGTCCAGGATGGGCAGGGCCGGGGTCGGGTCGGTGACCAGGCCGGTCAGCCGCGGCGCCCACGGCAGCCGGGGCCGCGTGCCCTCACTCGCCAGCCGGCGCACGTGCTCGTCCGGGTGGCGGGTCCACCCCATGACCGGCCGCAGCGCCCGGGGGAGGTCGTGGCGGAGGAAGGGGCGTACGGCCATCTCCGCGGTCAGCAGCGGAGTGAGTTCGGCGAGCAGGTCCAAAGCGGGCTCGAACACGGCGCTGTCCAGGGCGCGTTCGGCAACTGCCGCGTTGACGGGGAAAGTCATCCAGCCGGTGAAGTCGGGCCGGCGCAGGGCGGCTCGCACGACGTGGGCGAAGGCCGGGTAGTCGTCCGGAAGGTCGGTGAGGACCGCTTCCTTGACCGCGGTGACGCGCCGGCTGAATGTCAGGTCCTCCAGCAGGGCGCCGACTCCGTGGAGGGCGGTGGCCGGTGCGGCGCCCGCTGCCGCCATGACCGAGGCCAGCAGGTCCGTGGTGCGAGGGTTGATCAGTTCGTCGGCCGTGGGCACGGCTGTCCCTTCTCATCGGGGCCGGTACCGGCGGCGCGCCCAGGGTGTGGTCGGGCGTGCCGCCGGTACCGGTTCGGCTACGGCTGGGTGCTGTGCAGAACCCGGGCGTGCCGCATCTCGTGGACCTCGCCGATCAAGCTGAAGAAACCGGCGACGCCGGGCTCTGCGGGCATCTCGCGCGCCGCGCGCGCGGCGGCCTCGGGCGAGGCCCACAGGATGAGGTCGAGGAGCGAGCCGTCCTCGCAGTGGGCGAGGTGTGCGCCGAGGAAGTCGTTTCCGTATCGCTCGCGCAGGAGGGAGATCAGCCGGTCGCGCTGCGCGGTCAGCTTCGCCGGGTCGGTGGTCTCGAAGCGGACGTACTCGATGGTCGCATCCAACGGGGTGTTCCTCTCGATCGTCATGTCACGGATTCACTGGTGGAGATCCGTGATCGACGCTATCACGCATTCAGTGAGTCGAATCCGTGGGTCCGGTAAGTTGGGGTGATGACCCTCAGAAGCCTGCGCGACATGCCGTGGATCGGTGAGCATCCCGTGCTGGATCTGGCCAACACCGTCCTCGTCGGAGCCGGACCCGCGGGCGAGGACGTCGACCTCCTGCGCGATCCGGAGCTCGTGACCGCCTGGCGGGCCAAGGCCGCGGACCGGGCGTCGGCGGACCTCCCGCTGGACGAGCTGACGGAACTGCGCGATCCGGTGCGTATGGTGCTGGACGCCGCGGCACGTCAGGCCCCTCTGCCCGCCACGGTGCGCGAGCGCCTCAACGCCCTGGCCGCGCGCGCACCGGTGACCTTCCACGTCGACGATTCCGGCCGCCTGGCGGAGCGCGAGGCCGGCGGCCCGGCCGCCGGTGCGGTGGCCCGGCGGGCGCTCGCGCTGGCCGCAGGGCCGGAGCAGACCAGGCTGCGCCGCTGCCCCGCCCCCAGTTGCGGGATGTTCTTCCTCGCGCGCAGACGGGACCAGGCGTGGTGTTCGATCGGCTGCGGCAACAGGGCGCGCTCCGCCCGCCGGGGCGGCTGACCGTCCCGGCGCCTCCCCGGCGAGTCGCGGCCCGAATCCGTCAGCCGTCGACGAGTTCGCCGATGAGCCGCTTCATGTGGTTCAGGGAGATGAGGTGGGCGTGGATCCATCTCAGGTAGCCGCTGTCGCGGAGCCGGATGAGGTCGCTGCCGGGGAGGCGGTGCAGTTCCTCGTCGTCCACTGCCATGAAGTCGGTGAAGCTGACGGACCTGCCGTCGCGGTGGCTCGCCGTCATCAGCTCCCGCCGTAGCAGGCCGAGGCGGAGCAGCTCGCTGGTGAACTCCCTGGTCCGCAGGGTGTCCCGTACCCCCTGGAGCACCATGGTGACGGACTCGTCCAGGAAGGGCGTGCGGGAGCCGTCGTCGAAGAAGAGGCGCTTGCCCTCCGTCGTGCTCCACCCCGTGAACTCGGTGTCGATGCAGATGCCGACCTCCTCGTTCCCCAGGTCCACCGGCACGAACGGATAGGCCCGGATCACCCCCGGGATGTAGGTGTGGGGGCGCCAGAGCCCGTCCGGGCCGATGTTCTGGTTGCGGCCCTCCTCCAAGCCCAGAACGACGCAGGGGGCCGGCTCTCCGTCCTTCTCGGCGAAGACGATCGGGTGCGCCAGCGCGGCGTCGTTGAACTCGCCCGCGGTGATCATGGCGAGCTGGAGTGACGCGGCGAACTCGGGCGTCGGTGCCGACGAGATGCGTAGCGACACGTGCGTCTCGTTGCTCAGTCGTTCGAGATGCATGAGATCAGAACTCCCCCGCCTCTTAATCACGGATTTGCTTGTCAAATCCGTGATTAAGGTAGCAGGCTGGCCGGGTCGCCGGCCGTGGAGTCCGAGAGTGCCGGGTGCGACCTGCGGGACGAGTCCGGCGGCGGCCCCTGTGTGTCGAGCGCGGGTCAGGACTCCGGGAAGAGCGTCATCGCCGCCCTGGCGGCTCGTTCGAAGGGCTCGGTGCCTCCGCTCGCCCGGCACAGCACCTGTGCGCCCTCGAGGAGGGCGACCAGCAAGGTGGCCTTCTCCTCGGCCTCGGTGGCCGGGATTCCCGCCTCCCGCAGATTCCGGGTGAGCTGTTCGGTCCACGAGGTGAAGGTCGCGGCGGCGGCCTGGCACAGCTCGCCGTTCTCCTCGTCCGCGGGGACGGTCACGGCGGCCACGGCGCATCCCGCACCTCGGGCGGCGGCCTGGGCGACCGGCCGCGCGAACGCCACGAAGGCCGTTGCGACAGCCCTCGGGTCGGCCGCGCGAAGCTCCGCGAGCCGGGCGCGCACCTCGTGTCCGTGCCGGGTGGTCGCCTCTGCGACCAGCTGGTTCTTGCCGCCGGGGAAGTGATGGTAGATGGCGCCACGGGCCGCCCCGCTGCGCGCGAGCACATCGGTGAACGACATTCCCTGCAAGCCGCGTTCCCGCAACGCGTCGACCGCGGCATCCACCATCCGGCCCCGGGTCTCCTTGGCCATCGTGTTCCGGCCCTCCGTTCGTCTCCCGCTTGACTAGTACGCCCATCCTACTCCAGAGTTGCCCTCGCTAGTACGTCCGTACTAGTCGTCTGTCACCAACCCGATCTGTCAACCGACTTGAGGAGCACACCCATGCCCATCGCCGTCATCGCCGCCGCCGGCGCCCTCACCCCGGCCGGCGAGCGGGAGATCATTCCGCGACTCAGTGACGCTCTCATCGACGTGAGCGGACTGACCGGCAACACCTTCTTCACTCCCATGGTCGCCGGCGTGCTGCACCTGCTCGACCCCCAGCACGTGTACGCGGGCGGAACCAACCGATCCCTCGTACTGGTCGAACTCAAGCTGCCCGACATCGGCCTGCCGTCCGTGGCGGCCCGTGCGGCCTTCATCGAGAGGGCCACCGACATCGCGTACGAGCTCATGTCACCCGGTCACGACCGCGGCGACATCCGGATCAACGTCGTCAACGCCCCGGACGGAGGCTGGGGGATGGGAGGCCACGCCTACACCGGGGAGCGCCTGGTGGACGCCATCACCCAGGCGTCCACCACCGGGACGCACGCCTGACCGGCCTGTCGGCGTACCGGCGACCCGAGACCCGCCCGCGGTGTCTCGGGTCGCCGGAAGGCGCACCGGGCATGCGGTACGTGCGGTACTGCGGTACACCTCGACGCCGGGCTGTCCGCGCGTCGACCACCGGCAAGGAGGGGACCATGAGGGTTTCACGTCTGCGGCACATTCCCGGCATCGGCGTGAACGTGATCGGTGACGCGGCGGATGCCGCCATGGACCCCGACATGCTGCGTCTGGAGAATCTGGACACCGACCTGCGTCCGCCCCGGATCGCGCTCGAGATGACCCGGTCCGCCGTGGAGGACGACACGGCCAACAGTTACCTGCCGTTCCAGGGGCATCGCGGACTGCGGGAGGCCGCCGCCGCCCATGTCACCCGGCTGTCCGGCGTCCACTACGATCCGGCCACCGAGTGCGTGAGCGCCGCCGGAGGGCTCAACGCGCTGCTCAACGTGCTCCTGGCCACGGTGGAGCCCGGCCAGGAGGTCGTCGTCTGCGATCCGGTGTACGCCGGGCTGGTCAACCGGATCCGGCTGGTCGGGGGCGTTCCCCGGCACGTGCGGTGCACTCCCTCGCCCGCGGGCTGGCAGGTCGATCCCGACGAACTCGCCGCAGCGGTGGGGCAGGGCACCGCTGCTGTGCTGGCCATGTCGCCGGCCATGCCGACCGGCGCCCTGCTCGGCCCGAGTCACTGGAACGCTCTCGCCCCGGCCTTGGAGCGGCATGACTGCTGGCTGATCCACAACGCGGCGATGGAGCGCATCCTGTTCGACGACAACCGCCCGGCGCATCCGGCCGCGCACCCCGGCCTCGCGGAGCGGACCCTCACGGTCGGCTCGGCGTCGAAGGAGCTGCGTCTCATCGGCTGGCGGGTGGGCTGGACGGTTGGCCCCGCCCGGATCCTCTCCGACATCGCCCTGGTGGGGATGACCAATGTCGTGTGCCAGGTGGGGATCGCCCAACAGGCCGTCGCCGCGGCGCTCGACGCCCCGACGCCGACGAGGACGTCGCCGCGGCCACGCGCGTCTGGGAGCGGCGCCGCGACATCGTGCTGCGTCAGCTCGACGGCTATCCGCTCATACCCCCGCACGGCGGCTGGTCCCTTCTTCTCGACACCGTCGCACTGGGGCTGACTCCCGGGGAAGCGTCCGAACGCCTGTTCCACCGCGGGCGCGTCGCCGCGACGCCGATGACGGGGTGGGGCCCCAGCGGTGACGGATACCTGCGGCTGGTCTTCGCCAACGAACCCATGGACCGCCTCGGCGACCTGCGCGAACGCTTCCGTACCGCCCTCGGATGACGGCACGTCGCCGAGGCGGCCGGTCGCGTCCGGCAGCCGCCAGGGCGCCTCGTCGTGCATCGGCGCCGATTCCGCCGATCGGCTGCTGAAAAGGCGTCAGGCGCAGGGGCTGCCACGGAGGTATCGCGGGGAGCACCGGCTCGGCCCCGGCGTGCCGGTGGACGACGAGTCGGCGGTGGGACTCGTCGACGACGAGGCGCGGATCGTCCGCCGTCGGAGCCGGTCACGCCTGTCCCCGACGCCCACCGGGAAGCCCGGTTCCGGGACGCCGTCGCCGCCGTAGCGCGCCAGGAGGCGATCTCGTTCACGACACGCTCGGTGAGGCCGACGCCGGCCTCACCGAGACCGAGAACCAGGGCAGGCGCCTCTTCGTTCGCGCCTAGAAGAAGCCCAGCTTCTTCGGCGAGTAGCTCACCAGCAGATTCTTGGTCTGCTGGTGGTACACGACCTCACCCGCCTCTGACCTGCGGCAATGGATGGAATCGCCCGATGCGAAGCCGAGTTGGTCCGTCCCTGGTCCGGATCACTGAGGCCCCCGGGTAGATGCTTGGGAAACCTCGGCGTGCCTCAGCGGCCAGGTCTGCTCCCCGATCCTGCTGCGGCATCTGCGAACGCCTCGAGTGCCCGCAGCGGGCGGCGCGTTGGTGCCCCGCCCCGTGGCGCCCATAGCCGCCTGCGGGGGAATGCGGCTCCGGAGTCTTCCACCTGGTCGGACAGCTACAGCCACGACCCCGCTCATAGCGGCTGTCCTGACACGAGTCCGGTTGCGGCGGATCAGCAGCCGGTGGCTGCCGGGCCGGGGTCCAGCCAGGCCGATGACAGCTCAGTCACATCAACGGTGCTTCTCGGCGCCGACCCCTGCCACCCTGGACGAGCTGATCCCGCTCACCTGCCACGGGATCCAGCGACTGCTGACGACGCTGGTCGACCGGCCCGTGCACACTGCAGTAACTCTGATCCCGGTATCGTGCTTGGGTTGCCTGATATTACGGGGAGGGGCAGCGGTGCCCGAGGTGCAGCGGGAGCAGTACATAGCCGTCGTCGAACGGCTCGCCGGTCGTTGGCTCCCCACCACTGAGCAAGTCCTGCCTGCCGGGCTGCGGGCTCGCCTGATCGGCGAGCGAGCCCTCGACGCCTATGAGGAGGGAGCGGACGACGGCGCCTTGATCGACGCTGTCGCAGCTCTCAGCGCCGCCGATGCCTTAGGCTCCGCAACGCCGGAGCTGCACGAACGGCTCAGCCATTTCACAGCACAGCCCGTGGGGATCACCCGATACGAGACCGTCGCGTCACCGGCCCCCCGTGAACCCGACCCGGACCGCCTTGGTGAGCTGCTCGACCTTGTCGACGCCCGTACCGGCGAGAGCCGGACTCTGGCCCCCATGCCACTGCCTGCAGCCTCGGGGGCTACAAACGGTTACACGGGGGAGGTCTCGGCGTATGAGCTGCTGGCCAGCATCTTGGCGATGCGCGACACCCTCGACCCTACGGAGGTTTGGGCCGACAGTGAGGAGGAGGCTTGGAGGGTGCCCCTACGGTTGGGCCGGACCCACCTCATGCGGTACGCCGACACCCGCAATATTGACGCATTGAACCAGGCCATCGGCGTTCTCCAGGCGGCTGCGGCGTCGGTCGAAGACGATTCCGTCCGGCAGGGGTATGTTCTGCTCGGCGATCTGGCGTTGGCACAGCTCATGCGTTACGACGCTACTGGGCACGCGGATGATCTCAACGAGGCCCTGCACCGAGCCAGGACGGCACAGGGAGCTGCGGTCTCAGAGTGGGCGGGGGCCCGATACCCCGCTTTGTGGCATAGCGTGTTGGGCGCCGCGCTCTGGTTGCGCCACGAGGCCGACGGGGACCCCGCCGACCTCGAAGCCTCGGCCGACGCGTTGTGGGTCGCCGCGCAGCGATGGACCCATGTCACGTCGGTTTCATGGCTGCGTCTGACCGGGGCGATCCAACGGCAGCAGTACGCGCTGTCGCGGCAGGCCGCTTACCTGGAAAGGGCGTTGGTCCAACACCGCCGCATCGCCACGGCGCAGATGCTCGTACACGATGCGACGGTGCTGCGCGAGACATGGGCAAGCGTGGGCTACACCCATCTTGCTGAGTACGAACGGTCCCGCGAGCCGGACGAGCTGGACCGCGCCGTGCAACACCTCACCCGCGCACTGGAGACCGACGAGCTCCAGGAGCGCGACTCCGCTGCTCGGCTTGAGTGGACCCGCGTGCTCGTCTCAGGGCATCGTCTGCGCGTCGAGTACAGCGCTGACCGTGACGCCTTGGAAGACCTCGTCGCCACCCTCGCGGGGGTGGTGGCAAATGCGCCCGCGGACTCTCCAGAGCGTGCTGCATGGCTCGGTGCCCTTGGTGAGACTCTCTTGCGGAGATATGAACTGGCGGGCGAGGCAGACGACTTGCGGACCGCTCGTAGTCTCCTGGAGCGCGCCGAGGACCGCTCGGCACTAGCCACCGTCTGCCATCTCCTGTACCAGCACAGCAGCGACTTGCATGCGCTGGACGACGCCGTGCGCATGGGAGCGGAAGAGGTGCGCAGGACGGCTGGCCCCGAGGGAGCGCACGTGACGGCGGCGGCCGGGCTCGGTCTGGCCCTGCTGTCCCGCGCCGAGGTGCTGCGCGCTCCGATGGATGCAATGGCTGCTGCGCGTCTCCTGGATCACTGCCTGCAGTGGGGTGATCAGTCCGAGGTGCGTCTAGCCTCACTGCGGGCCGAGTTCGGGTGCGCTCTGCTGAATCTGCTTGAGCTGCCGGTCGCCGGCGTCGGGGCCGTGCCCGGCTACGAGGGCGATCCTCTGGAGGATGCGGTCGTGGCCCTGGTGGACGCGCTGGACGTCGTCCGGAACCACGAGGGGGACTGCTCGCGTATCTACGATCTTCTCACTCGGGCGAACGCGGCGGCGAGTTTGGTCATCGCACGTGAGGAGAGGCTGGGCGAGGGCCCCGGCCGGCTGCGCGGGGAACGGCCGGTCTGGATGCGTGTGCGCGCGGCACTTGACGAGTGGGCCGTCGAGTCGGGACGCTCTCGGCTTCCCAGAAGCGGCGACTGGCGCGACGCCCTGCGTGAGGAGCCAGTCACCATGCGGGGGGCGCTGCGTGAGCGCATCGTCGACACCCTCATCCGCCACCTTGGTGACCGATCTGCCGAACAGGTTCGCCGGGTCGTGGGCGAAGCAGACGTGCTAGCCAGGGCCTGTCTGGAGGCCGGGGACGCCGAGGCCGCTCTCGAACTGGTCGAATCGGGCCGGACCCTGGCCGAGGAGGTGGCGTCCGGCGCAGCCACCGTCACCGGTTCGACGCTGGAGGAGCACCGGCGCATGCGGAGGGCGCGACGGCTGGAGATCACCGGGCCGACCGGCACCCGGCTGCCACAGCTCATGACCGGCCCGGCATCGACGCGGTCGGGGGACGCCCTGCGGGCCTCCTTGCTTGACGCCCTGTCGAGCACCACGGAGTTGCTCGCGCACGGCTGGCCCGCACATCTGTGCCGGACGCTGGGCGTGGACGCCGTGGTGTACCTCTTGGCCGGCCGTCGCCATGGATGGGCCCTCGTACTGCACTCGACCGGACGACTCCATGCGCTGCGGCTTTCGCAACTGCGCTCCGATGCACCGGACCTGGTCAACTTCACCGCCGCGCACGACCAGCAACTTCGAGGAGTCGCGAACACGGCGCCGGGTGATGCGTGGCGCGGGGCGCTGCGCAAGGTCTGCGACTGGGCTTGGCGAGCAGCGGTCAAGCAGCTCTTCGAGCATTTCTCGGCCTCGGGGTCCCAGACAACGCCACGGATCGTCCTGATCCCGTCCGGGACACTGGGCCTGGTGCCCTGGCACGCGGCACGGCACCGGGTGCGCCGGAATGACGGCAGCTCGATGCACCGCTTCGCAATCGAGGCCATGTCCGTCAGCTACGCGTCCTCGCTGGGGATGTTGACCCGGTTCGCCACCCGTTCCTTGGCACCGCTCGCGGGGAGTGGGCTCGTGGTCTTTGACCCCACGGGCGATCTGCCCCATGCCCGCCAGGAGGGCGAAGACGTCTACCGCTGGTTCTATGCCAAGGGGCAGCGGCTCGGCGGCTCCGGCGAGAGCGCGGCGCCCGCCACGCCCGCCGCTGTCCTCACCGCGCTACAGGGTCATGAGGCCGAACGCGGCCACCCAGTGGCTCACTTCGCCTGCCACGCGCGCAATGGCGTCCCCGCGACGGACTCGTACTTGATGCTGGCCGGCGGGCAGCGGCTGCGGGCCGGTCGCCTTCTTGGTCTGGCCCACGGCAACAGCGCCGCACGGAGCACGCAGGCCCTGGTGGTCCTGTCCGCCTGCGCGACGGCGGTGCCGGGAGCGCACTACGACGGCGCTCTGAGCCTGTCGACGGCATTCGTCGCGGCGGGGGCAGCCGCCGTGGTGGGGTCGCTGTGGCACGTGGAAGATGCCACGACCGCCGCGTTGATGCGGGACTTCCACACTCTGCTCAACCTCGACGGAATGCCGCCTGCCGAAGCGCTGCGCACCGCCCAGCTGCGGCTGCTGCGCGAGGCCCGCGCCCGGACCCGAGGACAGAGCCCCAAGGCCAGGACTTCGGCGGAGGACCCCTTCTTCTGGGCCGCATTCGTCCATCAGGGCCGGGGGCATCCGACGGCGCCACCCGCTGACGGAGCCTCGTCGGCGATCGCTGAGCTCCCCGACAACCCCACGGATGGCGGCGGCTCGTCCGATGGCTCCGGGTTCAGACTGCCGATCTTCCCGAGTCTGCCGGGGCCTGGATCGGCTGAGATCGTATGGACCTGCCCGGTGACCGACTGTGCCGAGGAGGCGATCGGCGATGATGACTCGCCCTACGCCGCCGATTGCTGTCCTGCGCATCCCGATAGCGCCTTCGTCAACTCGGCGTAGGTGGTTGCTGTGGGCGGACTCGTCAAGGGATTCCTGGAGCCGATCGCGAAGCGCTGGAGCGCTGCGATGGGCGGTCCGTTGCTGCTGTTCTGGCTTGCGGGCACGTTGATCGTGCTGTGGCGCCGCGATGACGGCGCCCATCCATGCCGCACCACCGAGTCATGGACACGCGTGTATTGCGGCATCGCCGCGCAGCAACCGGTGGGTCCCCTCGTGCTGTCCGCGGCCGCACTCGCACTCGTGGTGGTGTCCGCCTGGGCGGCCTCGGCGTCGGCTCCCTTCGTGCTCGAAGTCTTGGCGGGCCGCTGGGGCACGTCCCGGCCTGCGCTCGCGTACACCCGGCGCCGCATCGCGCGGCACCGTGCCCGGCGCGCCGCATTCGCACGACGTTCGGAGCCGCCGGCGGGGCTGAGCGGGGATGCCCTCGGCGCCTGGCAGGTGCAGACTGGCTGGCATGCCGCGCGTAGTCGGGCGGCATCCGCGCGCTATCCGCGGCCGCGCGACCCGGAACGGTTGTTGCCCACGACACTGGGCAACGCGCTGATCTCGGTGTCCGCCGAGACGCGCCGCAAGTATGGTCTCGAACTGAGCGTCTGCTGGGACCCGTTCGTCAAAGCACTGGAGGCCCCCGACCGCGATGACCTGACGGCAGCGGCGACCCGTGTCTTCGCCCGGGTGCAGGCACTGATGTGCTCGGCGGCCACCACACTCTGGGCGGTGCTCCTGCCCGGCTGGTGGCCGCGCCTGTTCTGGATCACGGTGTGCGTCCTGTTGGTCGGGGCGGCGCACCGGGCGCTGCGCGCGGGCGTGGACGCCTACTGCCGACATGTCGGGGACATCTTCGCCCTCCACCGGGTCCGGCTCTATCGGGCGCTCGGGATCACCCCGCCGGCTTCGAGTGCGCAAGAGGTGACCTCCGGCGAGATCCTGAGCGCCGCCTTGTCCCTGTCCCTCAGCACGCTGCCGAACGGCTCGACTCCTATTCCTTACGACTGGTCCCTCTAGCAACACAATGAGCGTTTTCCCGGACGCAGTCGGCTGTCCAGTCCGAGTTGGTCCGGATGCTGGACGAGGCGGCGGCGCTGACGCTGGGTGTGCGTAGTCCGGCTATGACTTCACAGAACAGCTAGGCGAGCTGGTGGTCCGTGCCGCTGTGCATGTGGACTCGGTGTCCAATGAGCCTGCAAGTGACAATTTTGAAGTGGGTTTTCGGACACGAGCTTTCTATGCTGGCGTACTCGGGAGAACGGGGGTCAATATGGGCAAGGGCCGGAAGAAGACGGGACGGACACCTCCTCAAGGGTTGGGCCGACGACTCGCAGGTATGGACATGGCCAGCATGCAGGCTCTGCTCACTGCGGCGGGCGCCAGTCCCGGAACGCGGCACAGATGGGCGTCGGTCGGGTACCTCCTTCAGCAGTTGCTGACTGCGCCGCCAACCGGGTGGTCTTCCGCCAAGGCTGTGACCGTGGGCGGGCTACTGGACGCATGCCGCCGGGAAGCGCCCTGGCTGGCTGGACTGGAGGATTTCGTTCCGTCCGATCCCCGTCAGGTCGTGCTCACGCGGCTCGGTGATGAGGTGCTGCGGCTGGCTCCCGGTCAGGTGGAGAGGCCACTGGCCGACATCACGCGCTGGAAGACGGTGGCTCAGGCGACGGATTCGGTACTGGTGCCCGAGCTGGGGTTCGGGATCTCCGAATACGTCGAGGTGGGATTGCGGTACGCCGATCTTGCCATTCGGGCATTGGCCTCATCGTGGCCCGATGGGGACGTGCCGACAGAGGGTCCCGCAAAGTTGACCGACCAGGAACTGGCGGCGGCAGAGGTCCTTCTGAGCATGCCGGTGGAGGCGATGGTCGCCCCCTCCGAAACACTGCGGGCCGCGCTCAACTGGGCTACCGCACAACAGGCGGAGCCGATTTACGATCCCCGTTCCCCGCAGAGTACTTTCGGCAGGTACTTGGCCGTTTCCCATCAGCAATCCGACGATGACGCAGCGAGGTTCTGGCTACCGTTGGGCTTTCTGCCCGAGAGCCTGGGACAGGGCGTCGTTGATCTCGCTCGCCACGCCGCCTCGTCAGAAGCGAACGTCAGCCTGCGCTTTGCCCAGCTCGCAGCTGAACGTGCACGCCGAGCTCTGTGGCGGTTCTCGGACAAGATTCTCGGCCCTCCTGATACAAGCAGCGGCCCGGCTGTCTCCCCTCGCGACGTTGTGCAGTGGGTGGTGATGTTCGGCCCTGCCAGGGCGTTGCTGGTACAGCTCTTCGCGCGCCCTCATCTGCAAGACGCTCAGTTGCGGGAGGAACCAGCAGCGCTGCGGATCAGCAGGCATGCCCGCGCCCATCCGGACGAAGAGGTTCGTGTCCCGCTGCCCGGCGGGTCCTTGACCCTTCCCGCGGGGACGGAGATCGTTCCGCTTCTCCTCGTCGCCTCTGCAGGCCATCTTGTTGCGCCCCAGCGACCGGGGCTTGCCGCTATGTCCCTTGAGGATCTGCTCTGGGCCTCGACCACCGCCGACAGCGACACGGACCTCTATACCTTTTGCCGTGAACTTGCCGCACCGAACAGACCCCACATGATTGTCTGGGAAGCAATTGACCTAT
>NZ_JBYIQX010000057.1:0-39446 GCF_057707805.1 Streptomyces sp. bgisy159
TAACCCGCATGACCCCAAGCGCACCACCGGCGGCTCCTCCGGCGGCCCCGCAGCAGCAGTCGCCGCCCGTCTGACCCCCGCCGACCTCGGCAGCGACCTCGCCGGCTCCCTGCGGCTCCCCGCCCACTACTGCGGTGTCTACGGCCTGCGCCCCACGCAGGGACTCATCCCAGCCCGCGGCCACGTCCCTCGCCCGCCGGGGTGGATCACCAGCAGCGACATGGTCACCCCCGGCCCCCTGGCCCGGCACCCCCGAGACCTCGACCTGCTCCTCGCCGCACTGACGACACCGTCACCCGACGAGAACAACCCCTGGAGCGTCACGCTGCCCACGGCGCAACGCGAGATCGGCCAGCTCCGCGTGGCAGTGTGGGCCGACGACGCGAGCTGCTCAGTCGACCGCAACACCGCCGATGCTCTCGCCACCGTCGAACGGACGCTGACCTCCGCCGGCGCGAGTGTCCGCCACACCACGGGGCCGGTCGGCTTCGCTGACTCTCTGCGCCTCTTCGAGCAACTCCTTTACGCCACCACGACCGCAGCCACCGACGACGACGCCGGCGCCGCCGAACTCGCCGCTGCCCGTGACCTGCACACGGACGATGCGAGCCCTCGAGCCGCCTTCCTCCGCCACCGAACGCAGACACACCGTGTCTGGCTCCGCGCCAACGAGGAGCGCCTCCGGCTCCGGCAGACGTGGCACCGGTTCTTCGCCGACGCCCGGCACGATGTCCTCATTACGCCCGCCGCTCCTACTGCGGCGATCCCAGCCGGGAGCCGCTCTCTCATGGTCGACGGCGTCGAACGGAGCTTCTTCGACCAGACCGGCTGGGCCAACCTGACCAGCCACGTCGGTCTGCCCAGCCTGGTCATGCCTGCTGCGCGTAGCGCCGATGGCCTCCCGATTGGTGTGCAGTTGGTAGGACCTGCCTATTCGGAGCGGTCCTTGCTCGTGATGGCCGAGCACCTGGCGCCTCTGCTCGGCGGGACGGCCGGGGGCGTCATCGGATCATGGAGCGGATGACCTCTGCGTCGCCGTTGTAGGCGATGACGGCACCTTCATCGTCCGTAGGCGGTTCGAACCGAGCGAAGAAGTCGTCCAAGGCTTCGGGAGTCACGTTCAAGGCATTGGCGTCCTTGCGCTGGTTGCGCGCGGCGAGGCGCCACAGGAGCTTCTCCCTGGAGGCCGGCAGGTAGACGAGCAGCGGGAGTCCGCTCGCGGCTCGGACTGTCTTCTTCCATTCCTCGCGATCGGAACGACGCCACAGGCCGTGGTCGAGGACGACGGCACGGCCCGCGCCGAGGTGCTCCGTGAGCTGCGCACGTACGGTCTCGACCGCAGGAGCCTCGCGCTCGAAATACCCGTGCTCGGGGTAGTCGACCCCATACCGGCCGTGGAGGCGGTGGACCTCCTCGTCAACGCTGAGGCGGACAAGGCCCATCGCGGCGAGGGCCTGTGCAAGGTGCGTCTTGCCGGAGCCGGTGATTCCGATGAGCAGGACGGCGGTCGGCTTGCTCACGATGTCGCGCTTCCTCGCGGTACTGCTGGTAGCTGCTGCTTACGTGCGGTCGCGTGGTCCGTAGACGGCGGCTGCCTGGCCGGTGTGGAGGGCCCAGTATCGGTCTCCGTAGCTGAAATGCCACCACTCCGTTGGATAGTTCACAAAACCGGTGGCTGACATGACGCGGCAGAGCGTGTCGCGATGGGCCCGGGCGGCGCCGATGATCGAGTTCGCGTGGGTGTAACAGGCGCCGTCGCTTTCCTCTGGGGAGGCGTTCATCCTCGTCCCCATGTCCACCTCCTGGCCGTCCGAGGCCGCGAGGGTCAGGTCGACGGCCGCGCCGGCGCTGTGCGGCGCGATCTCCGGTGGGGAGACGTAGCGGCTTGCGGCCTCGTGGACGCGGCTGTCGCTCCAGTCGGGGTTTCCGCGACGTAGCTTGGTCGCGTACTCCTCGAAGTACGCCCGCTGGAGCGCCGGAGGTCGGTACCCCTCGACGACGAGCAGGCGGAGCTCAGTGGGAAGCAGTCGCTGGGCGTGTTCCAGGCGCTCGATGAGCCCGTGCCGCAGGTGCGCGAAGTGGCCGTCGGAGTCCTGCTTGCGTTGATCGACGAGGAACAGGCCGGACGCCCGTATGTCGATGAGTTCCTCGCCGCAGTCCTGAACGGGGATGGCGGCGACTCGAGGGTCGGACATTAGCACGATCTTCAACTACGTCTCCTTCGACGCTAAAAGAGGAGCGGCGCGACAGGTGTACGTCGGTGTCGGCGGTCAGGCCAGGCCGTCGCCAGGCATAGCCGCTGTCCGGATGCGAAACGCGTGAAGTGCGCTGGCGAGTGGTCGATGGCCAGGTCGGGCCGCCATGCGGTGAGGATCTGGGCGCTGCACACGAACAGGCCGTCGGGGAGCTGATCGAGCGGGTGCCAAGCCCAGTCGCCGACGCTCTCGTCCGGCTGCGTGGTCGGCTGCCCCTGCCAGGCAAGGACGAGCGCGCCGACGGTGACCCGCAGGACACTTCCGACGTGGTCGAAGAGCGTGCCCAGGAGCTGGACGTCGCCGGTCCGAGCGACCAGACCGGTTTCCTCGCCGAGTTCTCGGATCACCGCGTCCACGAAGGATTCCCCGGCCTCCACGCTCCCACCGGGCAGTTCGAGGGTGCCGCGTCGGTGTCGTCCCAGCAGAATGCCCTGTTCGCTCAGCAGGATCGCTCCGACGCCGACGGCTGCGTGGGCTGCCGGCGCTCGGGTGCTGCGGGGCCGGCTGGAGACTCGCGCTGGCCGGTCGGGAAGGCGCCGGGCGCGGATGACCTGCTGGATAACCGTGGCGCCCTCGTCGGGGTGAGGCAGCAGGTCGATGGCCTCGACGCGGAAGCCGTACTCGGTGAGCAGGTCCTCCCACAGCTGCGGTGACAGGACCCACATCTGCGTCGGCAGGGGCGGATCGTCGCGCAGCAGGATCATCTGCTCGCGCGGCGCCACCTCCGTGGACGGGCCGCGGCCGTGCAAGTCGGTGTGGAGGAGCGAGAGGATCAGAGGGGCACCGGGGCGCAGTCCGTCGCGCAGCGCGGGCAGGGAGCGGTGCGGATCGATGAACCCGAGCGTCCCGATCGCGTATGCGGCGTCGAACGGCGCGGTGCCAGCCAGGTACTCGGCCACGTCTCCTTGGACGAACTCCACGCCCTCCACGTTCGTGTGGGCGGAGATGGCGCGTTCGTGCTGGGTCGGGGACAGCTCGATTCCGGTGACGCGGGCTCCGTGCGCCTGGGCGAGATGGACGGCGTGGTGGCCAGCTCCCGAACCGATGTCCAGGACGCGGCGGCCGGTGACGTCACCGAGGACTTCTGCTCCCGGTCCGACCCCTTCCCAAGGCGTCCAGGTGAGCTGGTCGGGGACGGGCGGGGTGTAGGCGCGAGCCAGTTGTCGCTGCCCATACATATGCCAGGCCCGTGTGTTGGTGTCCTGGGCGGCCACGATTGCCTCCTGGGTGGGTGCGCTGGGGATCAGGTGTGCGTGGTGAGGTAGGCGGGGCCTTCGCCACGACGGGCCTGTTCGATGGCGTCGAGGCGGGCGAAGGCGCGCGGCGCCATCAGTCCCTGCCAGGTGGCGAGGTCGTGCACGGCCCACATGTCGTGCTCGGCGGGATCGAGCCGGATCCGACCGAGCTGCTCTGCGGTCAGCCGCCCTCCGTCGAAGATGAGCCCTACCTTGTTCAGCGGCAGGCGGGGCCCGGCGTGCAGGAAGTGCGTGAGGAGAAGCTTCGGCGTATCCAGGCCCAGTTCGAGGCCGGTCTCTTCGACTGCTTCGCGGCGAGCGGTTTGCAGCGGGTCCTCTCCTTGGGCGTCCAGGTTGCCGCCCGGGAACTGCCAGAGGCGCGAGCCGTAGACCGAGCGCAGTTGAACCGGCCGGTCGTGTTCGTCGCGGATGTACAGGCAGCCGTACACCGTGTGGTGGGGGACGGTGTGCGCGTACTGCGCGGGCGTCATCGGCATCGGTCGGCCTGGCCGTGCAGGGCGGTGGTCGAATGCGAAGGCGAGGGCGCCGAGGCCCTCCTTGGCTGGCGGGTAGATGCTTCGCAGGTTGGCGAGCAGTTCTCCGGGCGGCCCGTTCGGGTCGATGCGCGCGGGGTCCTCTGAACTGAGCAGATCCTCGAAGGAGGGGTACGGGGTGATCCGCTGCACGATGACGTCGAGCTCCCGGCCGGTGTCGCGGTCGTGGAAGACGACCGTGTCGCCGACGGCAACGGCGCGCTTCCGCGGGGTGGCCACCCTCACTTCGATCGTCTTGCGGCCTGCTTCCACTAGGCGGTAGTACCGCGGGAGCAGGCGCATGTGGTGCTCTTGCCGTTCCTCTCTGGCCGCCGGACTCCGGACGGCTGGGATCGCCTGTTGGGTGTCGTCAGGCACACATGCCTCCGATAGATGCGGTGTGGTTCGTTGCGTTCAGCGGCCCATGGAAGGTGAACGGGGGTTGCTCCGTGACGGAATCTTCAGGGTGGACCATGTCCCGCCCCCTGCTCCGTCGGCCCGTCACACCCGGCTGCTCTCGCGGGCCGCGGAGGTGTCCGACCAGCTGGCGATGTAGCCCACTGCTTGTTTCGGCGAGCTGCCGCACTTCCTCGGGCGGGAGGTCCGGGTGCATGGAAGCGGCCATGTTCACACCCAGCCCGTTTCGGAGTAGGAGCGGCCGGCCCGGATGCCCTCGATGGCGACCCTGGTATAGGGGACGAGGTCCTCGGGGAGGGCGGCCGGATCCCAGAACTTCCACTGGGTGCACTTGTCCGGCTCGCGTAGTTCCGGCTCGCCGCCCCAGGTCCGAGCGCGGAAGAACAGGCCCATGCGGGGCCGGCCCCCGGCCCGGTCGATGTGGTGGACGACGTGGACGAGTTCGACGTCCTGTCGTTCGATGCGCTGTTTGTGGCAACTTGAATTGGCCCCACCCCGGCACTGAAGTTGGCCCCACTCGCTGGCAGAGACCGGTCGTGTGGGGGCGTCAACCTCGCTCCGACAAGTTGTTTTGGCCCCACCCCGAACGAGTGGGTTCTCTGGCCGGGGGGAGGGGGCGGAGCGGTAGCGTGAAGCACATCGGATCCGGACTGGACGACGGGCCCCGACAGCCCGCTGGACTACAGGATCTCGACCCGTGTTCGATCCGGGACCGACGGATTCTCCGATCTGCGGTGGACGACGGGACGGGCATCGGCACGACCGGCGGAGAACGGCTCGTGCCTAACTGGGCCGAGGCTGGCGCCCCGCAAGGGACGCCGGCCTCGGTTCTTGAAGCGGATCGGCTCAGAAGCCGTGTCCCGAGCCGCAGCGGAGGGATTGTCGGGGGTTGGGAGGCGCCGTCGGTAGCCTTGCGACGCCTTGGCGGGGAAACGGCTTCAAAGTGCTGTGCCAGGCGCCTCCGGACCGCCGAGGATGGTCAGATGACGATCACTTCGCAGGCCCGTTCCTTCGACAGGGCAGCCGCCAGCTATGCCGCCAACCGTCCTTCGTATCCGCCCGCGCTGCTCGATGCGGTTGAGGAACTCGCCGACCGGCCCTTGAACGGTGCCCGCGTCGCGGACATCGGTGCCGGCACAGGACTGGCGACCGCCCTCCTTCATGCCCGGGGTGCGCGCGTCATCGCGGTGGAACCGGGGTTTGGAATGGCTTCGCAGTTCCGCCTCGGACTGCCCCATGTCCCCCTCGTACTCGGTGACGGCAACAACCTGCCGCTTGCCTCCGAGTCCATCGACGTCATTACCTATGCCCAAGCCTGGCACTGGACCGACCAGCGCAAGTCCGTCCCAGAGGCCCTCCGAGTACTGCGCCCCGGCGGTGCACTCGCTCTCTGGTGGAACGACTCAGACAGCACTGTGTCCTGGATAGCCGACCAGGACTCCCGCCTGCGCCGCCTCTTTGGTGCCAAAGACAGCGAACCCGACCCGATGGCCCGATTCCGCGGCTTGCCAGCCCAACTCAGCTTCGTCACCCGACAGGTCGTGTGGACCAGGAGCGTCCCGCTCGATACCCATCTCGCGAACCTGGCCAGCTATTCCGACTTCCTTGTTCTCGGCGAGAACGGCACCAGGACGTTCCTGGCTGCTGAGCGCGACCTTCTGACCGAAGTCTTCCCGAACGGCACGGTCGAGGAGCACTACGTGGTCAGCTTGGCCGTTGCTGCCCGTTGAACACCATGGCAGCCCAGCGGGCGGATCCGCCCAGAGAAACAATGGCCTGACCTGCGCCGAAGCCCCGCGCATTTTGCCATGCGGGGCTCCGACACCTGTACTCACGACTTGCGGTGCTTCTCCTGGGTCTTCTTGAAGCGGAAGCTGTCGGTGCCCGTCTCGACGATGTGCGCGTTGAAAGTCACCCGGTCCACGATCGCCGCGCAGAGCCGGGGGTCGGTGAACGTCTGCTTCCACTCCGAGAACGGTGCGTTCGAGGCGATGGCGATGGCCCGTCGTTCCTCGCGTTCGGTGAACACCTGGAACAGAAGCTTCGCCCCGGCCTTGTCCAGGTCGAGATAGCCGAACTCGTCGAGACAGAGCAGGTCAACGCGTCCGTAGCGGGCCAGAGTCCGGCCGAGTTTCTTCTCGTCCGCCGCCTCGGCGAGCTCGTTGACCAGGTTCGCCGTGGTCGTGTAGCGGACCCGCATCCCGGCCTCAGCGATCGCGGTCCCGATGCCGATCAGCAGGTGCGACTTGCCGGTGCCGGAGTCCCCGATCAGGCAGAGCGGCAGGCCGACCTTCACCCAGGCCGGGTCGGCCAGGGTGCTGACCTGCTCGGGGGTCACGTTCGGATTCTTCTCGAACTCGAAGTCCTCCAGCCGCTTCGGACGGGGGAAGTTAGCCTCCCTGACCAGCCGGGTCTTCTTCCGCTCCTCTCGCTGGAGGCACTCGGCTTCCAGAAGATCGGCCAGGAAGTCCTTGTAGCTGGCCCGCTCCTTCAGCGCCGTTCCCGCGATCTCCTCCCAGCGTGAGCGGATCGTGGGCAGGTGAAGGGCCCGGCAGGCTTCGTCGATCACAGTCTCGACGGCGCCGGCGGCGGAGGCGTCCTTGCGGGGGCCCGGGACCCGCTCACCGACGTCGAAGAGGGCGGTGCTGTCGTTCATGCGGAACCTTTCGGATGGCGGGTAAGGAGCTGGTCATAGACGTCCACCGACGGCGGGGGACGGTTGTCCTCGGGCAGTTCGGGCCGGCGGGCGGGAAGCGTCAGCAGCTGCCCGCCGGGGATGTCCGCCAAGGGCGGAGGATCGTTCTCGTCGTCCTCCGGCTCGGGGTCGCGGGCGGCGGACTCGGCCCTGCGGGCCTCGATGGCCACCACGTCCGGGCTGATCGATCCGGCCTTGATCGCGGCAGACATCCCGGCCTGGACCGCCTCGGCGGGCATTCGCCGGTGCAGCAGCAAGACCTCGATCAGGGCCCGGGTGCCGGCCGCGTCCCCATGGGCCTTCAGGGCGGCGGCCCAGAACGCCTCATGGATGGCCGTGAAGGAGCCCTCGGCCCGTGCGGCGGCCAGCGCGGTCGACCCGGCCATGGCGCCGGGCTTGACCAGGAGGATCTCCAGGTAGTGGTCCAGCACGTCGCGATATCCGTAGCGTTTGGTCAGCCGAGGATGCCGGGCGACGATGTTCCGGCGCTCGAAGACCAGCAGCTCGTTGCCCCGCAGCAGAACGCGTACCCGTTCGCCGATGAAGCGGGCGGGCACCGAATAGTGGCTCTGGCGGACGGTGATCCGGCTGGTCCGGTCGACCTTCGGAGTCAGCGTGATGCCGCACTCGAAGTCCTCGGTCGGCAGTGGGGCCAGTTCCTCTGCCTCGATGCGGAAGTTGAAGCCGATCGAGGTCAGCTTCCCGCGCAGGATCCGCTCGTCCTCCGCTTCGTCGATCGTGGCGATGCGGGCGTTCAGCTCCTCCAGCGACGGGACGTCGGGCACCGGGACCAGGTGGGCCCGGCGGAAGCGTCCGCCTTCCTGTTCGACCCCGCCCTTCTCGTGGGCGCCTTCCTCACCGGGAATGCAGTAGAAGGCATCGAACCCGTAGTGCGAACGGAAGGTGGTCCACCGTTCCGATTCCACCCGGTTGCGGCCGGTGCAGACCTGCCGGACCGCGGGCTTGAGGTTGTCGTAGCGGATGTGCTTGGTCGGGACACCGCCCAGCACCCGGAATGCCTCCGCATGACCTTCGAGGAACGACTCCTGGGCCTGCGAAGCGAACACCCGGTGGACGGCCTTGCCCGAATACGACAGCCGCAGCGTGAACAGGTGGCACTTGACCACCTCGCCGGCCACCCGCACCCAGACATCCGCGAAGTCGACCTCGGCTTCCTCACCGGGCAGGTGTGTCTGGGGCACCATTCCCTCCAGATGCTGGCGGCCCTCACGGTCCTCCGCCACGATCTCCGGCCGCCGTTTGCGGACGTAGTTGCGCAGAGTGGAATACGACGCCAGGTCGAAGTCATGCTCCTCGGCCAGGCGCTTCTGGATCCGCTCGATGGTGTGCTTCTGCTTCCTCGGTGCCTTCAGATCGGCCCGCAACATCGCGTCGATCCACCCGGTGGCCGGATCCAGGACGCGGAACTGCCGTTGGCTGGACTTGCGCGGCGGCGGGATCGCGGAGGCCATGGCCTGCCGGACGGTTCGGCGGTGAACACCGTATTTCGCCGCCAGCGCCCGCTGCGAGATCGACGGATCGAGACGGACGTCCCGACGGATGTTTTCGAACAGCTCGACACGCGATAGATGCAACCCGGCCTCCCGACACGGCCATGACCAAGCACACGGCCTCCGACATGACCGTGAACGACAGACACACCCTGTCGGGCTCGGGCAGACAGCGCAGACCATTCACTCGGACGAGGGCATGTCGCCTCAGAGTGGCATGAGTGGGGCCAAATCAAATGTCGATCAACTGGGGCCAGATCAAAGTGCCGGAGTGGGGCCAACGAAACCTGTCACAAACAATGCGCAGACCGGCCTCCTCCCATGCCTCTCTGATCAGGCAGGTAATGGCGCTCTCCTGCTCGCAGTGGCCGGCCAGGACGTGCCAGGTGGAAGGCGCGAAGTTGGAGTCGGGGTGGCGCAGCCCGAGCAGCACCGTCCCGTCAGGCCGTTCCAGGTAGAGGTGAACGCCGATGATGTTGGGAACCGTGCCGTGCGGAGCGGCCGGGCGGCGCCCCTCGTGCGATGCGGGCCCGCTCTGCGACACGGTGCGGGATGCGCCGACCGGGCGGCTGGCGGCGTGGCGCCGTACGAGGGCGCTGGTGGTGTCTGCGATGCGGAGGCGGTGGAGGTCGTCGGGGGCGAACCAGGCCAGCATCACCCCTTCCGTCAGGTGGAGTTCGCGGGGGTCACCGTTCCAGCGGCCGGCGTAGATGGCGATGGGTACGGTCCCGCAGGCGTCGTCGGTTGCTTCCTCGATGCCGAACGGGGTCAGGTCGGCGATGTGGAGGCCGGCTTCCTCGGCCAGTTCGCGCCGCACAGTGTGCTCCAGGGTGGCGTCCTGGGGCTCTCGGCCGCCACCCAGCAGTGACCACATCCCCGGCTCCCAGATCCGGCCGGGGAAGTAGTCGCGCAGGTGGAGCAGGTACTCGCCACGGTCGTTGTAGATCAGGGCCGAGGCGTTGGCGGTCGCCGGTCCGGTTCCGGGCGGGAGCTTGAGCAGCTTCTGGCGCAGGGAGGGGGAGGCCACCCTGTGCGCGGGACGCCATTCGATGCCGCCGACCTCTTCTTCCTGCAGTACCAGCGGCACCTCTGCCGCGGTCTGCAGGCGGAAGAGGAACCGGAGGTCGAAGTGCCGGTGGCCGGATTCCCCCTTGCCCGGGTGGGCGTCGATGTCGTGTATGTCGATGTCGAACGGGACAGTCTCGTAGCCGGGCCACGGTGCCACGGCCTGGGGCGGGATCCCGGTCTCCTCGTGCAGCTCCCGAAGAGCCGCCCCTGCCAGGGACTCGTCCTCGGGCTCGGTGTGTCCGCCGGGAGCGAGGACTTTGCCGCTCGCCAGGTGCAGCACGTGCAGGACGCGGCCGAGCGGATCGATGACGATCGCGCCGCAGGTGACGTGTCCGGTGAAGGTGGAGCGGCTGGCGATATCGGTGGGACGGTCGAGGGCGCCCAGGAGGCCGCTGAGCCGCGCGCTCGTGAGGGTGGCGAGCGAGGTAGGTCTCGACGGTGGTGCGGATGTGGTCGGGTGACAGCGGCATTCGGCTACCTCAGAGGAGCGTGAAGCGGGACAGATGGAGGCGGGGTAGTCGTTCGTGTCAGCTCAGCCGCATCCCCTCAGCAGGGATCTCCTCGATGGCAGCGGGCCGAGCGGCAGGCAGACCCCACCGCTCCCGGGCCGTCTCAGCGGCAAGCAAGGCTTGCCGCGCTCCGGGCGGCCCCCATCCGAGCAGGGCGGCTGCTTGGGCGGGGGAGGCGAGCAGGCGGGCGAAGGGGTGGCCGGTGGCAGGGTCGACGGCCGCCGGTCCGACGGCGGTGACCCGGGCGGCCAAGCGGAGCCGGGCGTTGGGCCCCACCCCGCCGTAGACCTCACCGGTTTCGTCCAGCACCCAGCCCAGTCGCACCGGGTCAGTCAGAGCGAGTTGCGCTTCCTCGGCGGCTTCCCGGTGGAGGGTGTCCTCGGGAGTCGCGTCGGTCTTCTCAACCGTGCCGCCGGGCAGCATCGGCAGCGCGCCTTGCGGGCCGGGGTCGGCCAAGAGGACGACCCGGCCGTCGGGGACGAAGCACCACGCCCAGGCTTGCTGCACGGGGAGCCGTTCGGGGACGGGGTCGCGGTTGAAGGGGCTCTCCCACAGAGGCCGGTAGCGAACGTGCACGTCATGGCGGTCCAGTACCGGGACGTCGAGGATGTGCCGGCCGTCCGCGAGGTGAGCGGTGGCCGTGTTCCCGAGCCGTGCACGGTAGGCGGCGAGCATGATCTGCCCGTCCACGGGGCGCAGCCGCTGCACCGCGTCCCGGGTCTCCAGGAAGGCGTACTCGGACAGCTCCTCGCGCGGGAGGCGGATGGCCTCCGCCTGGTCAGGAGTGAGCGTTCCGCCATCGAAAACGAACCGGATCTCCCCGGGGAAACGCGTGCTGTGCTGGCTGTCCGGGTGGTGCGGGGAGAGGGAGTGGACGGCGAGCACGCCCGACAGGGGCAGGCTTGTCAGGCCGAGTTCCTCGGTGATCTCGCGCCGGCAGGCGACGTGCGGGTGTTCGCCGGGTTCGACGACTCCTCCGGGCAGCAGCCACCGGTCGTCCTCGCGGTAGGTGGGGTGAACGAGCAGGACGCGGCCGACTTGGTCAGTGACGAGCGCGGCGGCGCCGACCCACACCGTGTGCCGGGGGACGGCGTGCTGCCCTGCGGACAGGGCGGCACGCGGTGCGACATCATCCGAACCTGAGACGGGAGTGGTCACTTGGCGGTGCCTTCCTTATCGGTGGGGCGGGCATGGGTTCGGCACGGGCCGGGAGCGGTGATCAGGAGGTACGGCCGTTCATCCGGCGCTGCAGCTCCCTCGGACGGTGAGCAGTGCAGCGCGGCCGGGAACGATCGGCCAGTCCACGGTGATGCGGGTGTGCTTCTTGGCAAATACGTGCGGTTCGTGGTCTCTGGTCGGCGGGGTGCAACTGGCGGCCGGTCGTGCGGTGATGCGGGGGCAGAGGGCGCCGCGGTGGTTGTGCTGCCAGTGCCGGACCTGCTCGGCCATCTCCTGTGCAGCGAGGTGTCCTCGGGTGCCGTGGCCATGGACAACGAACTCGTACAGGCCCTTGCCGTCGTCTCCGTCGCCGATGCGCTCGGTGGCCAGTCGCGCGAGGGAGTTGCCGCGGACGATCGCGGCGCCGGGCCAGTGCTTGGGCGGCGGGTTCAGGACCCCGTTGTCGCCGTCGGAGTCGGCCGAGAGGCGGCAAAAGCCCGGCAGGGCCCCGGCGAGGTAGAGGGTGAGGGCGTCGAAGGGTTCCTGGCCGCCTACGGTGACGTGGGTGTACGTCACGGTCGGCTCGCAGGTGAGGGCTGGGGCGAGTTCGTCGACGGGCAACGGGTTGCCGTCTTCCCAGGACAGGTGGACGCCGGTGCCTGGGACGGTGCGGCGATTCCTGTGCCAGGCGCCGTCGCCCTGCATGGCGACAAAGCCGCAGACGATGAGCGGCTCGTCGCTGTGCAAGGCCCCGTCGTGCTTGGTGAAGCTGATGGCCCAGTGGTACCCGTGCAGACGCACCGGTGCGACGAGACGGCCGCCCTCGGCCAGGGCGTCGATCCAGGGCAGATCCCAGGTGTCGACGGTGACCACGATGGCGTCGAATCCGCCGTCCGGCACCACCTCGGCAGGCAGGTGCTCGGCGTCCGCGGTGACCACGCGGATGCGGCCGTATCCGGCCTGAGTCAGGAAGCGGGTGGCCCGGTCGGTGACGGCTGGGTCGATGTCGAGGGTGGTGACGTGGCCGGTCGGGCCGGCGAGTTCGGCGATGAGAGCAGCGTTGTAGCCGCCGGAGCCGATCTCCAAAGCGTGGTGGCCGGGCTGGATGCGGGCGGCTTCGAGCATGTCGGCCTGCAGCCAGGGCGCGGAGATGGAGCTGATGACGGTGCCGTCGTCGCTGTGGCGGGTGGCGATGATCTCGTTGGCGTACGCAGCATGGAGGGGCGTTTCGGGGGCGAAGGCGTGCCGGGGCACGGTGCGCAGGGCGCGGTCGACCGCGGGGGTGCGGATGTGTCCGGCGGCGGCGAGTTCGTCGGCCAGTTGGTGGCGCAGAGCGGTGGCTTCGTCGAGGTCCGTGGTGGGGCGTGTGGTCACGGCGGGCCTTTCGGTCGTGCGGGTCATACCTGGTCCGAGACGGTGGGCGTTGCAGGGTTCGGGATGGTCGCGATCGGGGCGTACTGGGCGGCCTGGGCGTCGAACATGGCGGCGTACCGACCGCGGGCGGCGATGAGTTCGTCGTGGGTGCCGTGCTCGGCGAGGTGTCCGTTGTTGAGGACGTAGATGTGGTCGGCGTGGCGGACGCCGGACATGCGGTGGGTGACCAGGACAACGGCTCGGTTCGGTGCGGCGAGGCGGCGGATGCGGTCGAAGGCTTCGATTTCGGCTTCGGGGTCGAGGGCGGAAGTCGGTTCGTCGACGATGAGGACGCCGTCTGCCTGTGATGTTGAACTGCGCCAGTGCGTGCGGGCCAGGCCGACTTTCTGCCATTCGCCGCCGGACAGTTCGATGGCGCCGCGGAACATGCGGGCCAGCAGACTGCGCAGCCCGTCGGGGAGTTTGGCGATGACGGGGCCGGCAACGGCGTAGTCGACCGAGGGCTTGAGGTCCTGGTCTGTAGCGGGGTGGTCGGGGCGGCCGAGGCGGATGTTCATCGCGGCGGTCACGGGCCAGCGCTGGAAGTCTTGGGTGAGCAGGGAGACGCGCTCGAAGACCTGGGCGCGGTCGAGACCGGTGAGGTCCGCGTCGCCCCAGCGCAGGGTGCCGGCCTCGGGAAGCAGCATGCCCGAGAGGATCTTCATCAGGGTGCTCTTGCCGGAGCCGTTCTCACCCACCACGGCGGTGACCGATCCCATAGGCAGGGTCAGTGACACGCTGTCCAGGGCGGCGGTGTCCCGGTCAGGGTAGCGGTAGGTGACCTGGTCCAGAACGATTTCCCTGACGCGTTCCGGTACGGGCGCACCGCCGGCGGGCAGCGTCCGCTGAGCGGCCTGGGCGAGGAAGCGGCCGTGGTCGCGGACGTAGAGGCTCTCCTCGTGGAGTTGGTTGATGTTCATGACCAGCGCTCCCAGGCTCGCCGAGCCGGTGCGTACCGCGATGACGGCGGTCCCGGCGACGGCGAGGCTCATGTGCCCGGCCATGATCAGCCAGAACATGGCCCCGTAGGTCGCCGCCATCGCCAGACCGGACAGCGCGGAGGCGACCCACTCGGTCAGGGCCTTGTTGGAGGCGAGGCGTTCCTGTTCGGCCTCGGCGCTCTCGGCCATCTGCTCGTAGCGGCTCAGGAGGAAGTCGCCGACGGCGTGGAGGCGCACTTCCTGGGCGGCGGTGCGTTCGGTGAGTAGGTTGCCGATCAGGCGGCTGGCCCGCACGTGCTCGATCCAGCTCATCACCGACACGTATCGTTCCTGGGCCACGCGCATGGCGCCCCAGCCGCGAGGGGCGGCGATGAGGATCAGCATGGGCAGCAGTACGGGGTGGAGTACGGCGAGGACGCCGGCGGTGGTGATCAGCGAGATGAGGCCGTTCAGCGCGGCTACGCAGGCGCTGATCATGCGGCGGGCCGAACCCGGGCCATGCTGGGCGATGTCCACGAGCCGCCGGAAGTCGGGATCGTCGATGGCTTCCAGTTCGACGCTGGCTGCGGCGGCCAGGTACTGCGTGGTCGCGATCCGCTCGACCTTCGGCTCCAGCCGCCCTGCGCGGGAGGTGGACCAGGCGGACAGGGCGGAGTTGATGACGCCGATAGCGGCGGCGGCCAACAGGCCGGGTAACAGGGCGTGCAGCCGCTCGGCAGCGCTGCCGTTGCCGGCGAGCAGAGCGTGCATGACGGCGTTGACGGCGAGCAGGCCGGCGGCTGCGGCGATGCCTTGGCCGATCTCGCTGACCCCGACCGAGAGCAGAGCACGCCGGTCGGCCTGCCACGCCATGCGCAGGGTTGCGCCGACGAGTGTGGGCATGGAGCGCAGCGCGGACATCATGGTCAGGTCCAAGGTCGCGTGCTCGTGCTGGGACCAGCCCATGTCGTAGCGCAGGGGGCCGCCGAACAGCTCGTGTTCGGCGTCGGAGACCTGAGGATCGGCCATCGTGACCGGGCCGAAGAATCTCTTCACCGGGCGCCTCCCGCAGGCCAGTTGATGGCCCGGTAGGACGGGCCGTGTGTGAGCATGTGGAAGATGGTGGCGGTGTAGGGGTGACAGTCCGGCGACGGTCGTTCCATCGGCACCCAGAAGAGCCCTTCGTGCTTGTGTGGCTCGGCGTTGTACGGCTCACCCGTCCAGGACTGTGCCACGAACACGGCGGTGATCCGGTCCAGGCCACCGTCGGAGTCGTGGTGGTGGATTAGCCCGCAGAACTCCTGCTGCTCAGCAGTGATAAGGACCCCCACCTCCTCCATGGCCTCGCGTCGCGCAGCATGGTCGAGTGGTTCACCGACTTCCAGGTGGCCGCCCACGACAGTGAGCTGTCCCGGTGCGAGGGCGGCGTCCAGTGCGCGGCGTACGCACAAGGCGGCGCCGTTCGTACGGAGCAGGACCTGCGCCACGTCGGCGATCAGCTGGTGAGGCGAGTCGCTCACGGGCGGCCCTCCTGTACCAGGCGCTCTACGGTGTGCCGACCATTGGTCACGAGGGCACCGTCGTACCGAAAGCTATAGGTGAGGACGGAGGACGGGAGAGGTGTGGGTTGCGTCATGCCAGGTACCTCGTATCCGGCCGTGACCCGTCGGCGAGCAGAGCTGCGCGACCGGAGGTGAGGCGAAGGCTGGCGCCCGAGGAGGTAGCGGCATTTTCGAACGCAGGATGAACGAGTCCAGGGCGGCGTACGGGATGCATGGGGACTCCTCGGGGCGAGATGCGGACAGGTGATCGGGTAACGGCGGCCCTGCTGTAGCCGTAACGGGTGGAGGGGGGCGAAATCTAGAACGTGATTTCGAATACCAGGCTCTCTCCTTGTGTGGTCGGGTGGTGCGGGTTGTGATGCAGTGTTCGATCACTCATGTGGGTTGCGGTACCTCCTGCGGGGGATTGCCGGGGGGGCGCTTGGTCAGTCATCGCGTGGCGAGGTCCGGGCGGAGGGAGATGGCGTCGCGAAGGAAGCTGCGCTTGGAGTAGAAGGTGTGCTCGGCGGCCCAACCGTGACTGGCGAGGTACTCGCAGAGCCAGCTGTCGATCCGGTTCATCTCGATGAGGATCTCGTCCTGGTCGTGGTCGAGGATGCTGCGTGAGCGGAGGTACTCCAGCTCGCACTGGGAGAGCACCACGTCGGGGGCCGCCAGGAGTGCGCAGCGGTCGAGGAAGATGCCGTAGACGTGTCCGGTGCGCAGCGACTCGCACTGGATGTCGTAGCGGACGCGCTGGAAGGGCGGCATGGCCCGGACCTGGAGGTTCAAGTCTTCGCGCAGGAACGTCTCGAAGCGGTCGGGGGTGATGTCGAGGCCAGGGGTGAGTTCCTCGCGGCGGGCGAAGGCGTCCTCGGTGAACCACTTTCGCTTGAGCACGTGCCCGGCGGTGACGGTGGGGATGAAGGAGGCGTAGCCGATCTCGGGCTCGGGGCCGGTGACGTCGAACAGATGGTTCTCGGTGTGGTGGATCTGGAACTCTTCCCGGTACTCCGGACGGCAGCCTTCCAGCTTGCCGTCGCGCAGTGCCTTGAGCAGTTCCATGGACGCGGACCAGATGTCCGGTGCCGGGGCAAGGGTGTACTTGAACTCCAGCTCAGTGCCGGAGAAGTGCTTGCGGAAGTACCGCAGATGGTTGTTAAGCGCCGTACTCGACTCCGCGTGCGCCGTCAGCACGGGGTCGAACCAGCGCAGTTCCTCGACCGGGCCGTGGCCGACTGGTTTCCGGGTGGTGCGGACGAAGCAGGCATCCTCGGGATGGAAGCGGATCTGCGCGTACGCGTGGTAGCCGCCGCCGGGATGTTCAGCCAGGTAGCACAGCGGCACCAGGCCGGGGGCGTGCTCGGTACCGACCAGGCCGCGCAGGGCGGGACCGGCGATGGCGTCGGGGAACAGTTCGCCGCCGTCGATCCTGGCCGCCCCGAGCCGGGTGCCGCCGGGGTGCAGCGCTTCGGCCGGGCAGGGCCCCAGCGCGTTCCAGCGGACGATCACGGTGGTGGCCGGCCGGCATACCTCCTGCGGTGGCACCCGTACGAGCACGATCGGCTCGTCTGGTCGCCGTGGCGCGGTGCGGTTGAGGAGGTGGACGCCGCCGAGGACGACCCAGGCTCCCCGGTCCGAGGGCTGCTCATCGGGCACGCTGGTCTCCTTCGTGTGAAGCGGGTGCCACGGGTGATCGCCCTGCAGCCCGAAGGGGCCACCGGGCCGGCCGGACATGCCCGGATGGCTGCCTGCTCGTCGCTGCGACGTCCGGCCGGTTCGTCGGCCTAGGGTGGGGCGGGTGAGTCATGGTGAAGTCGGTCAGGTGATCTTGGACGAGGCTGTTGCGGATGCCCGCCTCGCCGCGTGGGAGTTCGACGGTGCACGGGCCTGGCTGGAGGAAGCCCGCCGACATCCCATGGAGCCGCTGGCGGCCGAGGTGTGGGTCACCGACCCTGCTTTCGAGCACGTCCTGCTGGTCAAGCACCGCGTGCGCGGATGGGTGCCGCCCGGTGGCAAGGTGGAGCCGGGCGAGGCGCCGCGTGCGGCGGCGGCACGAGAGCTGCTGGAGGAGACCGGCCTGCGCACCGAGTTGCTGCCCGAGCCCGCTGCCGTGGCGGTGCGTTCCTACCGGGCCGACTGGTCTCCGACGCTGGGCCTGTCCTACGCCGCGATCGTGGGACGCGACGTGCCGCTCGCCGGGGAGCAGAACCAGCCGGCGGCATGGTTCCGTCTGGATACAGGCTGGGACAGCGTCTTCCCCGAGGACCGCGAGCGGATCCGTGCGCACGCTCGCTGTCTGGCAGCCGGCCGGGCGGTCGGCTCCCGCTGAGGTAGGCCCTTGGCCGCCGTTCACAGGAGGGCCTCGATCCGGTCGAGGTCGGCCGAGGGCAGGCTGACGAGCTCAAGGTCGTGTAGGAAGCGGCACCACACCGGCTCCAGGCCGGGTTCGCGCTCGAACTCCTCACGGTCCAGGTACCCGTTGGCGTGCGCGGTGGTCCGCAGCGCGTGCTGCTGCAGCTGGGCCGGGTGGATCCACCGAGGGGCGCGGACCTCCCGGGGCGAGGGGCACAGCGACCCGGAAACCTCGGCCTGGAAGATCCACCAGTGGTGGCCGACCGGACCGCTGGGCGTGCGGTGGCAGTGGTTGGGCCGCCACTGGTCCAGCAGCAGGTGCAGGTGGGTGACGGTAAGACCGACCTCTTCGGTGACTTCGTCGCGCGCGGCCTGCTCGGGGCCGCCATGCTCGTCGACGTGACCGGCGACCGGGGCGATTCCGGCCGGAGGAATCGCCCGCTCGAACACCAGCAGGCCGCTCGGTGAGGAGATCAGTACCCCGACGCTTGCGTGGTCACAGAGGCGGGCCCCGCCGCCGGGAGCCGGGGCGGCCGGAGTCATGCGGCGGCCTTTGGCCGTTGGGCGACGACGACGAGCCAGCTCGTCACGGCCGGGGCATCGGGGGTGGTCATGGCGTAGGCGGTGTCGAGGATCTGCATCCGCTGGGCGTGGGTGAAGTCGCCTTCGGGCCGCGCGAAGACGGGGATGGACAGCCACGCCTTCTTCTCGGCCATGGTGCTGTGCTGGGCGGTGAGCTCTGTGCCGACGACCGTCAGTCCGGCTGCGGTCAGCTGCTCGGTGACTGTTTTCAGCGGCAGCTTCGGCGGCCTGTCCGCGTCGCGCGGCGGTGGGGTGTATCCGTGGGCCTCAGCGGCGACTTGGCGGATGAGGGCGTTCAGGGAAGGCCCGGTGCGGGTTGACAGTTCGTCGGGGTGCCGGACGCCGGCGAAGCCGCCGCCGATGTTGAAGACGAAGTGCCCGCCTGGGCGCAGGATGTGGGCGACGGCTGCGAACACTGCGGCGGTGTCGGTCTTCCAGATCGCGGAGTTGCACACTACGGCGTCGGCGCTGCTGGCGTGCAGGTGGTCGGCGAGCCGTTCGGCCGGGGAGGTGATCCAGGTCAGGCGGGCGTCGGTCAGGGTGCGGCGACCGACACGCTGCATCGCGGCGGCGTTGTCGACGGAGACGACCCGAGCGCAGGCCGGGATCAGGTCGAGGATCGCGCGGGCGGTCGCGCCGGCGCCGCCGCACAGGTCGACCACCAGGCTGGCGTTGGCCAGATGGCCTCGACGGGCAAGGTCGCGGCTGGTCGCGTCGTACATGGGATGGGCGCGGGTGAAGGCGTTGTATGCCTCGGCGTTGCTGTCCTCGTCCCAGCCGAGGATGGCGTCCTGGGGTGCCATGTTGCTGTGGCCTCGCTTCTCAGAGCGGCCCGGCAGTGCAGGCCGGGTGTTCGGACAGGGTCAAAAGAGCGCGGACTGTACGGCGGCGGGCGGTGAGGAGAACTGTGCGCCGAGGACGATGCGCCGGCCCTTGAGGGTGCCGAGGTCGAGCAGGTAGGGCAGTTGTTCACCGTCGCCGTCGAGGGTGGCGAGGACCTGGGAGCCGAGGCAGGAGAGCACCGTCAGTCCGTGCTCACCGGAGCGTGGGTCGTGCGGGTACAAGGCGCGCCCGGTCTCCGGCGTCCGCAGCAGTTCGCCTTCGCCGGGCGGCGTCCACGGCTCCGGTGTGGCCGGGACGTTCAGGCCGCTCAGGGCCGCGGTGGCGCGGTCGAGGTGCTGATGGTGGGCGGTGTCGGCCGGGGCGAGGTCGCGCAGCTCGGCCAGGGCCGTCAGCTTGGCCGCGGCTCGCACGGTCTGCGTCAGGCCGAGTTGGCGGGTGAGGGCATCCTCCAGGAACCGCACAGCGCGGCCGTCAGCACTCCGGGCGAGGTAGGTAGCGATCAGGGCACCCTGTTCGTCGAGGCGGGAGCGCTTACGGGGTTCGGCCGCGGTGCCGATCTTGGTGGTGCCGTCGGCGAACGTCGCCAGGTACAGCCAGTGCGGCTGGGCCATGTACGCCGCCAGGGAGTCGGGAACATGCCCGCCGGAGTGGAACCGGTGGGCGAAGCGGAAGTCGTCCCGCCCGGCGCAGGCCGGGCACTGTCCGCCGACCTCGGCCGGGGCCCGGTCAGGGCAGGCGACCGCCTCGACGCGGACGCGGTCGGCGAACCGGTACCTGCCGATGCACCACCGGCCGGTACCGCTCACCTGGTAACTCAGGCGCCTGCCCATGACCGGGGCGTAGACGAGTGGTCCGCCGGTCACGGGGGCGAGCAGAAGACGGGGGTCTGCGCTCGCCCAGGTGATGCCGTGACAGACGTATGTCCCGCTGACGGGCAGGGCCTGGTCCATGGTGCGTTCCTTGTCGATCGGGGAGGGAGGGCCGGTTTAGACGGTCAGGCGCAGACGGTCGGCCAGGGCAGCGGCGGCGGCCTTGAAGACCTGGTCGCGGTCCAACTGGGCGACGTCCAGCGTCAGCCAGGCGCCGCGCTCCGCCTGTTCGCGCATCTGGTCCAGGACGGTGTCCTGGTAGCGGATGAAGTCCTCGTCACCGCCGCCGGCGTGGCCGGCCTCCAGGGAAGTGAACGAGCCTTTGCGGACGAGAGCCTCGCGAGCACCGATGTTCAGGAAGAACACCAGGTCCGGCTTTGTGAGATGCGCGAAGACCTGCTCGCACAGGCGGGGGGAGACCTCGGGGTTGACCGAGTACCGAGCGAGGATCTTGTGGTGCGCGTTGTCGAGGATCACGTGGGTTCCCGCGGCGAGGGCCGGCTGGATGACGAGCCGGTCCTGCAGGGTGTACCAGGAGGCCAGGGCAAGCAGCCAGTAGTGGTCGCCGCATGCCTGGGCGACGCCGGCGTCGCGCCGGTAGACCAGCTCGTTGAGGCGGTCGAGGTAGGCGGACAGCTCCGGGTCCCGGCGGACGTCGGTGCTGTGCTTGCCGATGAGGACTGCCGTGTGGCCGGCGTCGTTGAGGGCCTGGTGCAGGCGGGCGGCGAGGGTGGACTTGCCGGCCCCGTCACCACCGACGAAGGTGATCAGCTTCCCGGCTGCGGTGGTGGTCGGCGCGTTCGCCGTCATCGGGATTCTCCCAGGGGGTGGGTCGGGCTGGCGGTCAGGCGGCCGGTGATGATGGTGCGGATGCGGTCCACCAGGACGGCGCGCTGGCGCAGGACGTCGCTGTGACGCTCATTGGACAGGTCGGCGGGATAGTGCGTGGCGAGGTTGTTGGAAATGACGTGGAGGTAACCGAATCTGATCCCCGCCTGGCGCGCCGCCGCCCCCATGGGGCCGATCTCCGGGTCGACGAAGGCGTACGAGGCGGTGTGCTGGGCCAGCCAGTCGCGGTTCTCCAGCAGGATCGACGGGGAGGACACGTGCAGGCCGCTGCGCACCCCATCGTGGGCGGCGGCGTAGTCGCCGAAGAAGTCGTCCCAGCTCACCATCGCCCCGCGTACCAGGCTGGTGTTGCCGGTCGCCAGCCAGGCGTTCGGTTCGACGCCGGGGGTCAGCGAGCCGACCTTGCCGACGTAGACGACGTCGCCTGCGCCGAGTTCGGCAAGGCGCGTGACGACCCGTCCGGCCACGTCTCCCCAGATGCTGTGGAGGAACCCGAGGTAGACCACGCGACGGCCGGCGACGTCGAGGCGCTGCCAGGCGTAGCCGGGTCCGCGGGTCCACACTCCGTTCTCGGGAGCGAGGTACTGAAGGCCCCAGCCGACGATCACCAGGTCGCCGTCCAGTTCCAGGTCGAGCGCGTCGAGCGCCGTTCGGCACTCCTCCTGCTCGGGCGGCTGATAGGTGACGGTGCCGACGGGGCGGCCGGTCATGGCCAGATACGTGGCGATGATCAGGGCGTAGTGCTGGACGTAATCGGCTCCGGGGAACGCCTTGACGATGAGGTCACGGCCGTGGATCTCTGCGGTGGGCCGTTCGATGTTGAACAGCTTCCCGGTCTTCTCGTACCGGGAGACCACCGCCGTGCGGTCGTAGGCGCCGATGACGCGGATGCTGTCCCAGTCCTGGTCCTGGATGAGGTGGTGGACCTTGATCTCCAGGTAGCGCAGCAGCCTCGCGTGGGTCATAGTGTGCCCGGCCGGCTCGATCGGGGCGGCGCGCAGGAGTCCGGGGGTCCGGTCGGCGAGTAAGGGCGTCATCGGTGCTCCTCGGCTATCGTCACGGTGCTGCCGGCCGCCGCGCGAACGACGGAGATGTTCTTCCGGATGAGATCGAACCGGTCTTCGGGGATCGGGCCGAGCTTCTCGATGCGGGGCGTGGAGGGCTTCTCGTATGGCCCTTCGGGCAGCAGGGCGACGCCCATCGCGCCGAGGATGACCGGGGCTGCGCCGTCCACGGAGGAGATCCACTCGTGCTCGCGCTGCTCGATCAGCTCCAGGTGCCCGGTCCGGCCCAGACCGAGCAGCCGGTAGATGAGCAGATTGTCGACCAGGCCGCGATCCTGCAGGTAGGCGGTCGCCAACCAGCGGGTGCGGCACAGTTGCTCGTCGGGATCCGGTCGACGCGAGGCCGGCAGGGCGATGGCCCCGGCCCAGCCGCTGGTCACGAAGGCGTCGTAGGTGCGCAGCCACTCGTCGTCGTCAGCGGCGTGCAGGACCGCGCACAGCCGGAATGCGTCGCCGGACAGCTTCCGGATCTCTCGCGCGGCCTTCTCGCTCGCCTTCAAGGTCGCGGCCCCGTCCCGCATGACGTCCGGCAGGATGATCTCCCTCGCGGATACCGCCAGCGCGGCTTCGACGAGGCTTTCCGCCGGCAGGGCGTAGCCGAGGTCGAAGAGCCCGTTGTCGATGATGATCTCGGCGCCGCGCTCGGCCTCGTGAGCGAAGAAGGCCCGGTAGCTCTCGTCGGACAGCACGTGTTGGGCGGCCACGTGGTGGACGCGGGCCGGCTCCTGGGCGACGAAGTTCTTCAGGTAGGCAGGCGGAGCGATGACGGAGAAGTCGATGCCCGCGGTGGTGATCACGACGCCCCCCACAGGCCGGTGGTGAGGGTGAGGAACTGCTGGGAAAGGACGGGGTCGGTGCCGAAGCGCCCGCCCGAGTGCACCGTGGTGGTGCGAGCCTCCTCCATCCGTACGCCCCGCATGCTCATGCACAGGTGCACGCCGCGTACGGCGACGGCGATGTTCTCGTGTCCGATCACGCCGTTGAGGTATTCGGCGACCTGGCGGGTGAAGCGTTCCTGGACCTGCAGTCGGCCGGCGAAGTGCTGGGCGATCCGCCCGAACTTCGAAAGGCCCACCACCTCGCCATCCGGCACGTATCCAGCCGTGACCTGCAAGTTCATGGGCAGCATGTGGTGCTCGCAGAGCGACCACACGCTCATGCCGCCCACGATGACCAGCTGACCACCCAGCTGGGACTCGGTGAAGCAGGTGGCCGTTTCGGCGCCGTCCGGGGACAGGAAGGCTCTCCACCAGGCCGCGACGCGGTCCGGGGTGCCGGTCAGCCCCTCGCGGGCGGGGTTCTCGCCCAGCTCGACCAAGAGCTGGTGGATCAGGCCGGCGACCCGGCCGGTGTCGATGACCGTAGCGGGCCCGGCGACGGCAGCGGTCGGCGCCGCCGCAGGGCTGGCGATAGAGGTCGTCATGGGCATCTCTCGTTTCCGGGGACTGGAGAACGGATAGGGCGTGGAGTCGCGTGCGGTCAGCGGCCTCGGGCGTCCGCGAAGGCCAACACGTGAAGGCGCGTGGTGAAGTGCCAGTGCCGGGCCGCGACCCCGTCCGCGAGGACCCGGGTAGTCGCGGTGATCACCTCGGGGGTGGTGCCCTCCGGCATGACCCACACCGGCGCGAGCCGGTGGGCGTCGGCCAGCTCGGCGATCCGGTCGAGGTCGTCCACCGTGGAAGCGACGAACTTGAACGCCGCCCGCCCGGAGGCCACAAACGCCTCCAGCGCGGCTGGCACGATGCTCTTGGTCTCCTTCACGCCGAAGCTGGCAAGCTTGGGCGAGACGTTGAACCGGACCCCGTCGGCCACCAGCTCGGGAGTGGGCGCGATGGTGCCGTTCGTCTCGCACTCGATCCGCTTGCCGGCTGCTATCAGCCCCCGGACGAGAGGCACCAGTCGCGCCTGCTGGATCAACGGCTCGCCGCCGGTGATCACGACCAGCTCGACCGGTGAAGACGTGGCCCAGGCCACCAGGCCCGCGACGGATTGCCTCGTCGACTCCTCGTGCGGGTCGAACCGAGACCAGTCCCAGGTGTACTTCGTGTCGCATCTCGTGCAAGTGAGGTTGCACCGGGACAGGCGGATGAACAGGGCCGGGTGTCCGCAGCTTGGGCCCTCGCCCTGAAACGTCGGCACCTCGGTACCGAAGCACTCCGCGACGATCAGGGATTCGCCTTCGGCAACTTCCGGTTCGAGGTTGAGCCGCTTGGTTGTGGTCATTGGCCCACCACATCGAAGCGGGCCCAGCTGCTTGCGGTCTCGCGGACCAGGACGGCGACAAGGCGGCCGGGGATCTCCGATTGGAGGTTCTGAACGAACCAGCCGGCCAGGAACTGGGCCAGGCGCTCCGAGGTGGGCTCGAAGGGCAGGATCTCGTGCAAGTTGTGGTGGTCGAGCTCGGTGTCCAGGAACGACTTGAACGGGGCGAGCGCACCGAAGTCCGTGACAAAGCCGGGATCCTCCAGCGCGGATGCAGTGAGGATGACCTCAACCTCGTAGCTGTGCCCGTGCTGGCGGGAGCACTTGTGCTCATGCGGCAGCCGGGGAAGCCGATGGCCAGCCTCGAAGGCGAACTTCTTACCGATGGTGAAAATGCCGGGCGGTAGTGGAACAGCAGTGAAGCCCATTCGATTTCTCCGAGAGGTGAGGGTGTGGCTGATTCGGGCGGAGTGGGGCAGCCGCCTCTTCAGGCGGCTACGGGCTGTGCCCCCAGGTGGTTCTTCGCGGCCTTGTCCAGCACCTTGGTGAAGTGCTCGGCGCGCTCATCGCCCTCGGCCTCCTGAGCGCGGAGGCCCCCGAAACGGGCCCAGTACCGCCGGCAGACGTCCCTCTCCATCAGCTTCGAGGCGTAGAGCGGCAGACGCCCCTCCCGGACGAAGCCGAGGCGGTCGCGCAGGCTGAGCATGCAGATGAGCTGGTTGGCCTTCAGCAGCTGCATGTACTCCTCGACGTCCAGGTCCTCGGGCGTCCAGAGCTTGGCGAGGTCAGGGTTGGCGGACATCTGCGTCAGCCAGTCGAGTTGGTTGCGCGCGACGGTCGCCTCATTTCGTTCGGCCTGGTGCCGCGCGTCCTGCCTCAGCCGGGCGGCTCCGACCACGACGGTGGCGAGGGAAACCGCGGCGCCGGCAGCGAGGACGGCGGTGGTGAGCTTCATGCTTTAACGGTCCTTTCACGCAAAGTGATCTGGGGCGAGGGCGGGTCTGTGGAAGCCTGCGGGGCTCGCTGCGTCATGCGACCCCCGCTAGCACGACGGCCGGTGAGCCGCCGACAATGCGATCCAGGGCGTACCGGCGGCGCACAGTGTCCAAAGCGACGGCGATCGGCGGCAGTCCGACGGCGGCCCTTCGCTGGTCCAGCAACTGCGGCGCACGCAGTGGGCACAGCTCCACCCCTGCTGCGCTGAGGACGAGTTGCGTCCCGAACTCTTGGGGGCGCCCGCTGTTGACCAGGGCGCGGTCGTGAAGGTGGGCCCAGTGCTGGATGCGCGCATCGCCGTCCTGGACCGCACGTTTCAAAAGGGTGGTGGCCGCCCGCTGGAAGTCGGGTTCGTCGTCGGCGTGAAGAGCGATGCTCCAGGCGGCACGTGCTGCGTCGGGGCCCACGAGACGGTGGCTGGGCCAGTCATGTTCGGCCAGGATGCGGCGCAGCACTTTGGTGTCGGCGTGCTCAGCGTGACGGTCCTGGCCGAGGTGGACGGCGTCGAGCTGGTTGCGTACGCGTCTGGCCCGGCGTGCTGCCGACTGTGCGGCGCGGGCGATGAGTTCGCGGGCGAGGTCCGGCCGCAGCGGTTCCGCGGTCCTCACGCGATACTCCGCTGGTCGGCGGCGGACTGCGGCTCGTGGACCTGGCAGCCGATGAGCGCGCTCAGCCCAGGCCGAAGCTCAGCGGTGAGTTCGAGGCGCGCGACTCGCTCATGGTGCTGTCCGGTGCCCGATCCACGGACGTCCCAGCCCATGTCGGTGAGCCGACGAAGGAATGTGGCGATCGGATCGACGTCGAGAGGATGGCGGGCCATGGCCTCGGCCCGCACAAGCGGTACCTCAAGCCGGGCGGCGAAGTCGGAGGCCCACAGAGTGATCAGCCGGACGGTGTCATCGGAGTGACCGGGCAGGGTGTGGACGCAGTCCAGGAAGAGGCACGGGCCTTCGCCCCATCCGAGGTCGGGCCCGCGTTGCGGGATCATGCAGGCCAGCAGCAGCCCGTCCTCGAACAGTCCAGCCGGTTTCACCTGCGGGGCGCGGAACAGGGCCGGGATATCGGACCGGGCCGGTGTAGGCACCCCGCGCATGGCGAGCCAGCGCTGACGGTCCTGGACGAGGGCCGCGGCCTCGTCCCGTTCGGCGTCGGTGCGCAACGACCCCATCTCGTACACGGCCGGTAACCCTGTCGCGCACTGGCTTCGAGGCGCGGGGGAGGACTCGAAGGCCGCAGAAGCGGGTGAGGCATTCACTGGCTCGCTCCGCTCTCCATCGTGGTGGCCCGCCTGGTGCCCAGCAGGCCCCACGCGTGGGCCCAGACGACAAGTTGGGTGGTGTTGACCGCCCCGGTCTTGTCGAGCAGTTCGTCATGTGCGGCTCGGACGTCGGCGGGCGCGATCTTGGCCATGGCAGCAATGTCGCTGGGATTGCTGTGCTCAGCGACCGCCCGCAGCAACAGTTGCTGCTCTGGACTGAGTTCCGGGATTGGCCTGTCCGTTGTGGGCGGAGCGACCTGCCGGGCGTTGCACAGGAAGTGCACGATCACCGGGGGCTTGCAGCGGGGCGGGCAGTGGAGGCTCTCCCGGATGTCGCGTACGTACTGGCGGACGGTCACGGCCGACAGCCCGGTCCTCGTGGCGATCTCTTGAGGGCTGAGGCCGTCCACGAGGTGCTGGGCGACGCGCTGCTGGGTCGGGGTCAGGGGGGTGATCGGTGCGCTGGTCGTCATGCGCGGGGTCACGGGTGTCTCTTTCGCGGCTGGGTTGAGGGATATCGGGTGGGGTGTCGCCGGACCCCGCGGGGGACGGGGGCCGGCGACACGGGCCCGTGCGCGGCGGTCTGGATTCACGGGGCGCCGCACACGGGGGCTCATGCGGCTGTCGGGTCGGGGCGGGCCCACGCCGCTTCGGCGGCGAGACGTTCTGACCACTGGATGTGGGCCTCGTCGAAGGCGGCGTCGGCGAGGCGTATGCGCTGGACTTCGCCGGTTCCGGCCGGTGGGTAGGTGAACTGGATGTCGCGCCACAGGCGCTGGAGGATGTAGTCGCCGTTGAGGGCCTGGGCGCCGTGCAGCTCCATGGCATCCTGGGTTGACTGCATCGCCCACTGGTGGCCGAGGTACTTGGCGTTGATCAGGTCGGTGTCGCAGGGCAGGCCCTGGTCGAGGAGGTGCACGGACTGATAGGCAAGGATTCGCCCGGCGCGCAGGCGGGCCTCCATGTCACCGATGCGGTCCCGCAGAACCGGCAGATCGGAGAGGGCGCCCCGGTAGCGGGAGCGCGTCTTGAGGTAAGCGGTTGAGGTGGCCACGACTGCCTCGTGTATTCCCAGGCTGACTGCGGTCAGGTTGGGACGGCCGTACAGGATGCTGCTGCTCTGCGCTACGCCCAGCCCCTGGCCGATCTCTCCGACCACGTTTTCCTCAGGGACGCGGACGTGATCGAGGTCGAGGCGGCCGGCGGAGAAGCCGTGCAGGCCGAGGCCGGGACGGTGGTCGGCGACTGAGAGCCCTCGGCGCTTGGATTCGACCATGAACGCGGTCAGCGCCTGGGAGGTGCTCACGCCTGCCTTGGCGGTCCGGGCGACCACGAGGTGGGCTCCCGCGAGGTGGCTATTCCCGATGTGGATCTTGCTGCCGGTGATCACCCATTGGTTGCCGACGTGCTCGGCGATGGTCTCGATGCCGCCGATGTGTCCGCCGGCTCGCGGTTCGGTCACGGCGATCGACAAGAGCAGTGAACCGTCCGCTACGCGGGGCAGCCAGCGGCCCTTCTGCTCGTAGGTGGCGAAGTGCAGCAGGGCGCCGACGGGGATCAGCGTGGCCTGGAGGATGGCCGCCGCAGCTGCCGAGACGCGGGCAATGCGGTGGACGAGGATTGTCTTGGCCACGTGTCCGGCGTCCAGCCCGCCGAAGGAGGACGGGACGGTGACGGCGAACCACCGTCGTGCGGCCATCAGGTCGGCGACCTTGCGCTCCACCCTGCCGGGGGCGGCCTCCATGCGTGCGGCGCGCGGCGCGATGTGCTCGGCCGCGAAGGCGTCCGCCTCGTCCCACAGCAGTTCGTGGCGGGCGTTGAAATAGGGGCGCAGCGCCGGCGGCGGCGTGGTGGGTGTGGCGGGCATGGTCCTCTCCCTCTCCCTGGATGAAAGTCGCACGGTGGAGCGGCCGGGGATCGCCTGCGGCTCCCGGGTGGGGGGTCGTGCAACGGACTAGCGGACGGGCGCGCGGGCGATGTGGTCCATCACCCGGACGCCGGCGTTGATGACGATGTCTCTCAGCCGTCGGGCCTCGCTCAGGGGCCGCTTCTCGGGGTCGATGACGCACACCGTGCCCAGCACGGTGCCGCTGTCGTGGATGAGCGGGGCACCGAAGTAGGAGCGGATCCCGACCGCGTCGACCACGGGGTTGCCGCTGAAGCGCGGGCTGGCGTGCACGTCGTGCAGCGGAAGGGCCTTCTTGCGGGCCATGACCTCCGGGCACCAGCCGTGGTCGCGGCTCATGGTGCGGCCGACGATGACGTACCCGCTGTCCGCGGGCGGCTGGTGCAGCCCGACGAAGGTCTGCTCCTCCAGGAAGAGGTTGACGAAGCCGTACAGGAACCCGGCTTGTGTGGCCATGTCGCGGGCCAGTTCGTCGAAGTCCTCGCTGGCAGCGGTGGGCACGCCTAGGCGATCCAGCAGCTCGTACCGCTGCGCCAGCTCGGTCGCCTGCTGGGCCTGCGGGACGGGGACGGCGGCGCTGGCGGGGAGGGATGGCCCATGGGTGACGTCCCGCATGGTACGTCGCGGCAGCGACTGCGTGAGGGGGGCGGTCTGCCGCGCGCGGTAGGGGTCGTTGGGCTGATACGACATCAGGCGTCCTGAAAGGTGGTAGTGGATGCGGGGCGAGCGGGGCTTGCCGATTCGCTCTTCAAGGCGTGGCCAACGAGGGTCAGCAGGACGCCAGCGACGTGGTTCGGATCGCGGGCGTCGCAGGTGACCACCGGCACAGAGGCGGGCAGTTCGAGGGCGGTGCGGACCTCATCGGGGTGGTAACGATGTGCTCCGTCGAACTGGTTCACCGCGACGACGAAGGGCAGGCCGATGTCCTCGCAGAAGCCGACGGGGGTGAAGCTGCTTTCCAGGCGGCGGGTGTCGACCAGGACGACCGCGCCGACGGCTCCGCGACAGAGGTCGTACCAGAGGTCGACGAACCGGTCCTGGCCGGGCGTGCCGAACAGGAACAATTCCAGGGGCACGGGCGCGTCGGGCAGGTTGAGGCGACCGAAGTCGAAGGCGACCGTGGTGGTCTGCTTGGCCTCGACGCCCGCCAGGCTGTCCACGTCCGCGCTCGCCTCGGTCAGGTACTCCTCCGTGCTCAGCGGCGTGATCTCACTGACGGCACCCACGGCGGTGGTCTTGCCCGCGCCGAAACCGCCAGCGATCACGACCTTCAGCACGGTCGGTGCACCGGTACGCGGGCGCGACGACGGCCGCAGCACCACGGCCGGGTCACCCGGCCTGGGGGTAGGCGATGGCATCGGGCCACTTCCTCTTCAGGCCCGCAGATAGGGCCGCCAGCAGTTGTGCAGAGGGACGTGCATGCGCGTCGGACGCGGCATAGGCGGTGACGGGGACGACCAGGGCGTCGGCGTCCAGGAGGTCGGAGATAAGGATCTTGACGGCGGTTACGGGACGGCCGAGTCGGCCCGCCAGCTCGGTCACCGAACGCCGGTGCTCCCGGCACAGGGCGAGGATCTCTGCGCATTCTTCGGCCTGGCCCGGGCCGGGCCGCCCGGGTCCGGCATCCAGCACCGTGTCCAGGCCGAGCAGATGCCGTGGCCGGGTGCGACCGCGCGTCAGGGTGTAGGTCCGCACGAACGTCGAATCCTCGGCCGCGCTCCCGTGTGCGGTCACCGGACCTCATCACCCGTGCCGACGCGGACGGGGATCTGCATGTAGGGGGCGAACTTCTGCACCAGGCGCCCCATCTCGAACCCGACGGTGCCGGCATCGGCGTCCATGGTCGCGATCACCGCGAGGACCGTGTCCACCACGCCTCGTTCGTTGCCGGGATGGCCCTCGAAGGCCGCGCTGCGACCGGAACTCTGGACGAAGATCAGACAGTCGTCTCGCTCGATGACGACCTGCCTCGCCGGCCTCTTCTTGTGGGTGGGACCGGTGATGTTCGCCGCGAGTGAGGCCACTCCGCTGATGGCGGCCGACAGTTCGTCCGCCCAGTCCTTGTCGACCTCGCTGTCCAGCAGCCGCAGTCCGTCCCGCGAGAGCAGGACGGCGTGCGTGACGCCCGTCGTGTCGGAGGCGAACTGCCGCAGCAGCCACGCCATGTTGTCCCGCTGTCCGCTTGCCGTTGTCTCGGTTGCGGGTGCGTCGCCGGTCACGTTGTTCATCGCGGGGTGGGTACTCATAGGGATCGCTCCAGAAAGGGGGGAAGGGCCAGCGGATGTAACGGCCACTGGGAACGTGGAGGGACGAGGTTCAGGGCCTGGGGTGCTCTGTCGAAGCGGTGGGAGAATCGGCTTGCCCGCCGGCCTGGATGCCGGTGCGGAAGGCGGCTGCGAGCCCTGGCGTCGCCTCGGTCACAGGGGCTTGCTCCCGCTCGTGTGGCGGACGGAACGTGCCGGCCTGGCGTCTACGCGTGGGAAGCGCGGGTGGATCAGCAGGGTGACCTGCCTGTGCGGCTTCCGGCGCCCCTGTGGCATTGGTGCGTGGAACCTGCCCCGCTCTCGGGGTGGCTGGAGTCGCGGCAACCTGCTGCGATTGCGGCCCCAAGGGGCGGGTGTCCTGGGGGTGCGCGCCCGCATCGTCGATGGAGGGAATGGCTACCAGGAGCCGTGCCGGGATGACCACCAGGGCGGTGGTGCCTCCTGTCACGTTCTCCTGCAGGAGAACGGACAGCCCGTGCGACTGGGCGATCTTCGCGGCGACCAGCAAGCCGAGCTGTCCCGCTCGCACCTGGCCGCTGACGTCGACCTCGTCGGGGGCCTGGAGCAGGTGGTTCATCTGCGCCCGCGTCTGCGGATGCATGGGGATGGCCCGGTCCTCGACCTCGACCGCCAGCCCGTTCGCCACCCGCTGCGCACGCACCATCACCTTCGTAGCCGGATCGGAACACTCACAGGCGTTCTCGATCAGCTCAGCCAGCAGGTGCGTCAGGTCCGGACCCACATGGCCGGGAAGGCCCAGCTCCGCGCCCACGGACCCGGCCGCAACCGCCACCCGCGGATACTGCACGACCTCGGAGACGGCGCCGCGCAGCACGCTCTTGACGGGAACGGGCCGACGCACGCTGCGCAGGGACTGCCCGCCCAGCACCGCTGTGCTCTCGACCTGACGACGCATCCGCGTCACGAGGTGATCGATCTCGAAGATCTTGGCGAGCAGCTCCGGGTCGTCGGTCAGCATCTCCAGCTGGCTCAGTGCCTCAAGCGCCTTGCCGACCAGCGCGTGCTCGCGCATGGCCAGGCGACGCAGCACTTCCAGGAGTACGACGGACTGGGACTCGTCGTGCACCCGTATCAGCGACGCGATGGCCTGCACCTGGAGGGCACTCAACGCCTTGTTGATCTCGACGTTCGGACTGGCCGATGGTGGCACCTGCAGGTCCGGCAGCGGCGGCCGTCCCCCGCGGCACAGCTCGTCTGCCGACCACTGCACCGACTTTTCGACGGCCGCCGCGGCTCCTGCGATCGCTGCCAGTGCCGCTGCCTGGGCATGCTCCGCAGCCGTCTGCACGGCCCCTGCAGCCGTTCGCGCTCCGCGAGCCGCCAGCGTGGCGACTCCCGCCAGTCCGCAGACCAGGCCGGCGAGGAGCCAGCCGGGGCCCACCGCGGACACCGACCAGAGGATGAAGGCGGCGCCCAGCAGTGCGGCAAGGAGCACTAGGGGCAGTGCGACGGCGCGGTGGACATGGTGCAGCGTGAACGCGTCGATCTGAGGCCGCCGTCGGCGGTGGCCGGTGGCAGCCGGCCCTGCCGCAAAGGCGCTGTCAGGCATGGGAATCCTCGTCAGGGTGGGGTGGCTAGGCGTGCTGCGGCGTCAGGTATGCGCAGGTCTGGTGTGTGCTGCGTGGGGTGGAGCTGGGTGACGGAGACGCGACCGCGCTGCGGTGGGGGGACTGCGTCGCCAAGAGTTGAAGGAGCCGGGCGCTCTGGATCAGCCCCATGTGGCTGAACGCCTGCGGGAAGTTGCCGAGCTGGCGCTGCTGGACGGGGTCGTACTCTTCTGCCAGGAGGCCGAGGTCGTTGCGCAGTGCGAGGAGGCGTTCGAACAGGGCGTGGGCCTCGTCGAGGCGGCCGGTCAGGGCCAGGGCGTCGACGAGCCAGAAGGAGCAGAGGACGAATGCGCCCTCGTCTCCGGTCAGACCGTCCATCCCGGTGTGGTCGCCGATGGTCGGGTATCGGCGTACGAGCCCGTCTGGCGTGGAGAGTTCACGACGCACTGCGTCCACGGTGCTGATGACGCGCGGGTCGTTGGGCGGCAGGAAGCCAACGCGGGGGATCAGCAGTGTGGCGGCGTCGAGTTCCTGGGAACCGTAGGACTGGGTGAAGGTGTTGCGTACCGGATCGAAGCCCCGGGTGCAGACCTCGTGGTGGATGGTTGCCCGCAGCTCGATCAGGGGGGCCAGCTTGATGTCGAGCGCGCCAGCTTCGGCCAGGCGGATGGTGCGGTCGATCGCCACCCAGGCCATCACCTTGGAGTGGACGAAGTGCCGGCGGGCCCCGCGGATCTCCCAGATCCCCTCGTCGGGCTCCCGCCAGCGTTGTGCCAGGTGCTCGACGAGCCGCTGGTGCAAAACCGCGGTGTCGGCGCAGTGGGCCACGCCGCTCTCGTGCGCGAGGTACAGGGTCTCGATCACCTCGCCGTACACGTCGAGCTGGAGCTGGTCTGCCGCCCCGTTCCCGACCCGCACCGGCGTCGAGCCCTCGTACCCGGGCAGCCAGGGCAACTCGCGTTCCCGTAGATCACGCTCCCCGGTGATCGCATACATGATCTGCAGGTTTTCTGGGTCGCCGGCCACGGAACGCAGGAGCCAGCGCCGCCATGCCTGCGCCTCCTGCCGGTAGCCGGTCCCCAGTAACGCGGCCAGGGTCGTGGCGGCGTCCCGCAGCCAGGTGTAGCGGTAGTCCCAGTTGCGTCGGCCGCCGATCTGCTCGGGCAGCGAGGAGGTCGGCGCGGCGACGATCCCGCCGCTCGGGCGGTAGGTCAGTGCCTTCAGCGCGATCAAGGAACGGACCACGGCCTCACGGTAGGGGCCCTCGTAGGTGCACTGCTGCGTCCAGTCCTGCCAGAAGGCGAGCGTCTCGGTGAGCGCCGTGTGCGGGTCGGGGATCTCCGGAGCCAGTGCGTGGGACGGGCACCAGCTGAGCACGAACGCCACGCTCTGCCCGGCGCGGATGGCAAAGGCACTGACGACGACGCCGTCCTTCTCCACCTGCGGGACGTAGGTGTCGAGCCACAGCGCGTCCGCGCCGGCCTCCGCGACCATGCGCCCACCGGCCTCATGGATCCACGGGCTGACACTGCCGTATCCCGGCCGCGGACGCATGGCCGAGACCATTGCAACCTCGCCAGCCAGGCCCTCGACGATCCGGATCACCTGCGGTGCCCCGTCGCGCGGCGGCATGAAGTCCAGGACGCGGACCGACCCGGCCGGTGTGCGCCAGATCGATTCGAGGACGAGCGAGTCACCTCGGTACCGGCGCTCGGCGACCGCTTCGGGCCCGGAGCGGCCAGGCGCGGCCGGGGCGATCTGCCAGGTGCCGTGCTGGTGCGTGCCGAGCAGGCTGGCGAAGACGGCCGACGAGTCGAACCGGGGCAGGCACAGCCAGTTGATCGAACCGTCATCGCAGACGTGGGCACTGGTCTGCATGTCGCCGATCAGGCCGTACTGCTCGATGCGCGGGAGGCGTTTCATCGTGTGGGTCTCCGTAGTCCCCGTGGACCCGGGGGTGGCTTCGGGGCCGCCGTGGCGGCCGGGAAGTGTCGGTGAGAGAGGCACGGTGGTTACCGGATCGGGGGAAATCTGTCCTGCCTCGGCGGGGGATCCTCGTCCCGTAGCGATGCGGCCGCTTACTCGATCACCACGAAGAGCCAGCCACGCCATGGGACCGAGAATCAGCGCGATCAGAACTGGCCCGGCGGCGGTCATGTCCGGGGCACCGACGCGGCCAGAACCACGCAGGCGAGGGCGAGAGCGAAGACCGCGCCGCGCAGCACGTTGATCGGCGGCTTCCACCAGCGCCGTCTCCGCACCGGCTTCGCAGGGGCCACGTCGGGGGCCTGCACGGCAGCGATAAGGTCTTGGGCTGCCTCGGCCAGCCTGACCAGATGGACCCTGCTGGGCATGTAGCCATCGGGGAGGCCGCCCGAGCAGAGCTGCTGCGCACGGTGCAGGGCCGGCTCTTGCGAAGGCGTCAGGGCCCCGAGCTGGCTGACGTGTCCTCGCAGCCGCAGTGCGAGGTCCTCGACATCGGCGGCAGTATCGGGTAACGGCGAGTCCTCGCCCAGCACGAGCGCCACCGTTTCCGTCGCGGAGGCCGCCGGGTCCCGTCGCAGGATGGGCTCACCAAGGGCGTGGTTTCTCCGACCCTGATCACTGAGTCGGCACGCCCGGCGAAGGGCCAGCGAGGGACGCATGACGCAACTCCTAGATGAATCCAGCCAACTTGAGTGAGGAACGCTGTGCACCGCAGGCGACTGAGGTGCAAGGTGAGTGATCCTGCGGCTACGTTGAGCGAACCGCGAATCCCTGTCAGGGGGTATGCCTACGCGGCCCTCAAGGCCGTCAAAGGCGTCAAAGATCATTTCGGAACCGAGGGGCAGTACATGGCCCGTGAGAGAAACGTCGCCCTTGCCGCGCTCCTGCGCGAAGCGGGCTGGTCCCAGCCCCAAGCAGCCGCCGCGGTCGCTCGCGTTGCCGCGGAGAGCGGTGTACGCGAACTGGAGGCCATTTCCCGCTCCCACATCGCCATGTGGGCCCAGGGCACGAAGCCCAGTGGACGAGCGCCTCATATCCTGCGTGAGACGCTGTCCCGCAGGCTCGGCCGACGCCTCACCCTCGCTGACCTCGGACTGGAAGATGGGCCGACAGGCTCCACTGACAGTAGTTCTGACTGGAGCGTCGACCCTCTGACCGTGCTGGCCGAGCTGGGAAGCGACGATCTGGACATGCACCGACGCAAGCTGTTGGCTACCACCGCGTACTCGGCCGCCGGCCTCGTCCTGCCTGCCGCTCCATGGTGGGCAGCCGCCCCGGCCGCGGCGGCCTCGCGCCCTGCAGTCTCCTCCCGGCTGGTGACTCAGGCTGACATCGACGACGTCCGCAAACTGACCACCTTCTACTCCGCGAGGGACCAGCAGCGCGGTGGAGCCTCGGGGCGCTCGGCCCTGGCTGGCCATCTTCGCGACGAAGCGGTGCCGCTCCTGGGCAGCAGGTTCCGAACGGAACAGCACCGCCGGGATACGTACTCGGCCGTGGCAGAGATGACCTACCTCGCCGGCTGGATGGCCTTCGACGCCTCCGAGCATCGAACCGCCCAGCGCTACCTCACCCTTGCCGCACGCCTTGCGGCCGAAGCCGCAGACGGACCGCTGGGCGGCCACATCCTGCGTGCCCTCGCCCACCAAGCAGTCGACCTCGGGCACCCACGCAGAGCGCTCGACCTGGCTGACGCCTCGATGTCCCGCACCCACTACGGCCAGGCCAGCTCGCAGGAGAAGGCCCTGCTCGCCGTAGTCCATGCCCGCGCCCTGGCCTCCGGCGGCGACCGCCGCGGCAGTCTCGCGGCCATCAGTCGCGCGGAGAGGGACCTCGCACGCGCCGATAACGAGGATGCCCCCGGCCGCGTCAGCTTCTTCCAGGAAGCCTCCCTCGCCCACGAGACTGCCTGTGCCTTGCGGGACCTGGGAAATCCTCTCGACGCGGAGTTGCATTTCCAGCGCAGCGTCGCCACCCGCCGGCGGCAGCAGTATGCGCGTACCCACAGTGTGACCCTCGGCTACCTCGGTGCCGTCCAGGTCCAGCAGGGACGCCTCGATGAGGCATGTGGTACCTGGGGACAAGCACTGGACGCCATGGCTGGCGTCCAGTCCGGCCGCGCCCGCGACGTCATCGTCCGCATGCAGAGCGACCTCTCGCCTGTTCGGCAACGTGGTGGCCGCCACGTCGCCGAACTGGACCGCCGGGCGCGGGAAATGCTGCGCGCCATAGGCTGACCACAGGGCAGGTCCGCAGCTATTGACGGCAGCTGCTGAACACGCGCCCCCGTTAGAGAGGAACGAGCGCCGATGGCAACGTACGAGGTCGAATCGATCGCAACGGTTGTCGGGGGCCACACCCGCGTCCAGGACGATTACCAGGGCGGAGTCGAGTCGATCATCCGACTCAACGAGGCGTACCCCCTCGAGACGCTGCAGGGAATCGAAGAGTTTTCCCACCTGACGGTGACCTGGCTCTTCCACCTGGCGCGACCGGAAGACGTCCAGCTCCACGCACGCAGCCCCCGCGGGAATCCGGACTGGCCGCCGACCGGTACCTTCGTCCACCGCAACCATCGGCGTCCCAATCAACTGGCGATCAGCTACCCGCGGCTGCTCAAGGTCGAGGGGCGGGACCTGTTGGTCACCGATCTCGACGCTGTAGACGGAACGCCCGTGATCGACTTGGCACCGTACTTCGAACAGATGGGGCCTCGTGGCCCGATCCGTCAGCCCGCCTGGCCCGGAGAGATGCTCGAACCGAATTACTGGGCGAAGGCAAGCGAACGGCCCTCGGAGCGCCCTGTATGACAGAAGCGACTGAGCTGCCCGGCTTGTCATTTGCATAGTCGGGAACCAACTGGACGTCTGGCTCAAGCTGCAGCCCTCGCGTCTCGGAACTCACACCACGTCTCCTCGCCGCTGCTCTCCCATGCGTCAGAGATCGCATCGACCAGCCGGATCCCGCGCCCTGATTCGCCGTCGGGTCCGGCTTCCTTGAGCACAGCGGGCGCCGGGTTGTGGTCGGTTACCGAGACACGCACCACGTCGACGGCCACCGTGATGCGGAGCACGACTTCGCCCTCACCGTGGACCACGGCGTTGGTGACCAGCTCCGAAACGGCCAGTACGACGAACCCCGCCACCGGCTCCGAAACACGGCACCGCCGCAGGAACGCCCTGGCTATGCGCCGCATCTCCCCGACCTTCGCGAGGTCGGGGAGAAGGGCCGCCTGACAGGCATGGGATGCCGCCGGTACCTCTGGCCTCTCCCATGCGCCGGGCTCGTCTTCCTGAACTGGCCTGACGCATGACGCGCCTGCTGTAGCCGCACAGCTACGGATGCCCCCGCCGGGCGGGGCCGCCTCTTGGAGCCTGGTCATGTGGGCTATGGCACCGTGCGGCGACGCCGTCGACCAGGGGAATCCAGAGGGGGAAAATTATGTCAAGGGGGAAACTGGAGGGGGGAATTGAGGCCATGATTGGATTCCGCCCACCAACAGAGGTCACACTCATGCCAGACCCGTTCGCCGACCTGCTCCTCCGGCTTCGGCAGGAGGCGGGCCGGACACAGGAGGAGCAGGCGGAGGCGATCAACGCTGTCTCCGGCCGGGACACCATGACCCGCCGAGAGATCAGCCGTTATGAGAACTTCGAGAACATTCCTACCAACCACACAATCGGCCACATCGCGGCGGCCTGCGGTGTCCCCTTCGAGGAACTACAGCGAGAGGCCAAGGCCGCCCGCGCTCGGAAGAGAAAGGGGCATGCCGATGCAGGGGAGGACCAAGACGCCGTGAAGCGTCGCACGCTCCTGGGTAGCGCCACTATCGGCGTGAGCGTGGCCGCCGAGCCCTGGGGGCGCCTCGCCTTCGCCCTCAGCAAGGGGACCAAGATCGATTCGCTCGCTGCCGCCGGTCTCATCGAGCGAGCCGCTGAACTGCACGTCCAGGAACTCAACCTCAGCGCGCGGCGGCTACAAAAAACGGTCGAGTCGCATCTTGACGCGATCACTGCGGCCCTACCTCGTGCCGGCGAACACGAAGGCGCTCTCACCATCGCCGCCGGAGAAACCGCCGCTCTGGCCGGTTGGGTGGCCTGGGACCTGGGGGAGCACGACAAAGCCAACGCCTACTACAAAGTCACGTCGCAGTGCGCGGCGGCTGCCGGGCATCCTCCACTCCGGGCCCTGGCCCTGACCTACAGCAGCTACGGCGCTTTGACGCCAAAGGCGAAGATGGAGTTCCTCTCCCAAGCCGCCAACGACGTGCGAGGCCACGGTAACGCTACTGCTGCCGCCTGGGTTCTCGGTAGGAACGCGGAAGAAGCTGCGGCGGCCGGCGACGAGGTGGGGGCGCTCCGGGCGTTAGACCGAGCGCGCTTCGCCTACGATTTCGCGGACCACACCAGCGAGCAGGCATGGGTCAGGTTCGTGACCCCATACCGCATGGACTCGTTGGCCCTGTCCGTGTACGGCCAGCTGAGGCGTCCCGAGCTCACGTCCACAGCTGATACCGCGGTCAACCGCCTCGGAGACGGACTTCCGGACGGGGGCGTCGTGGTCCTCGGTGATCTCGCTTCGGCCCTACTGCGTGGGGGTGACGTCGATCGAGGGGTGTACGTGTCACGTCAGTTCGTCGCAGCTGCACAGGCCAAGCCCAACACGATGGGCAAGGAGCGCGCATCGACTATCGCCTCGTCGCTCCCTGACAATGAGCAGGAACTCGGCCGCCATCTACGGAAGTTCGCATCCTGAGACCCCACACGCAGTAGGCGGGTAAGCCCAGGACGCTGAGCGCCGTCCTACGGCCGGCCCGGCGCTCCGCAGAACCTATGCCGTCTCCTCGATAACCCAGGACAGGTACGCCTCCGACCCGCCGGTCACGGGCAGCGTGATCCACTGGGGAACGTCGTACGGGTGCTTCTCGTGCAGCCACGCCTCCAGTGCCGGGAGACGGTCCGTCGTAGTCATGTACGAGATCCGCCACTCCTGTGCCGTCTCGACCTTCCCCTTCCACCAGTAGAAGGCTGTGATCGGCGCATCAATGTGAACGCCCGCTGCCAGCTTGCTCTCGACCGCGCCACGGGCCAACGCCTTCGCCTGATCCTCGTTGTCGCTGGTCGTCTGCGCGATCACAATCTCGTTGGCCATGCAATTACCTCTCCAGTTCAGTTACCGCGACTCTACCGAGCCGCCAAGGGCACACGTCACGCTGCTGAAACAGCATCATTCCGGCCCTTGCCGGACCTTCCGCTAACAGACCCAACGCGATCATGCGGGTCACCGAGCCATCGAGGCGCGACGCCCCTGTCCGAGGACAGCCACGGGTAGTTGCGGCATCGAAAGCGGAACCCCGGAATTGGGGGGAGCGCAGAGCCGCGGGCACACCCGAGTGCGTGACGTGTGAACGTCGACCGCACGACGGCCCGTCCGCTACTGATGGACTTCA
>NZ_JBYIQX010000058.1:0-39432 GCF_057707805.1 Streptomyces sp. bgisy159
CAACCCCGTCAAGGTCTGGACCTCCACCGGCTCCTGGACCTGGGAACACTCCAAGCCCGTCACCGGCGACTTCAACGCCGACGGCAAGACCGACATAGCCGTCCTCTACAACTACGGCCAGGTCAACGGCGTCAACACCACCGGCCTGTGGACCTTCACCAGCAACGGCACCGGCTTCGGCGCCCCCGCCAAGGTCTGGACCTCCACCGGCTCGTGGACCTGGGACCGCTCCGAGCCCGTGACCGGTGACTTCAACGCCGACCACAGGACGGACCTGGGCGTCTTCTACGACTACGGCCGGCAGACGGACGGAAGCTACCGCACCGGTCTGTGGAGCTTCACCAGCGACGGCACCGCGTTCACCGACCCGGCCCGGATCTGGGACAGCAACGACATCGCCGACTGAAGCACCCCGACAGAAGAACGCCCGGCTGGTCCTCACCAGCCGGGCGTTCCCCGTGCCCGTCCGCCGTCCCCCGGCCTTGCCCCGGCTCAGCCGGTCGCGGCCGGCTTCTTCACCGTCAGGGGGAGGAGCTTCTTGCCGGTGGGGCCGACCTGGATGTGGGTGTCCATCGCCGGACACACACCGCAATCGAAGCACGGGGTCCAGCGGCAGTCCTCGACCTCGGTCTCGTCGAGGGCGTCCTGCCAGTCCTCCCAGAGCCAGTCCTTGTCCAGCCCGGAGTCGAGGTGGTCCCAGGGCAGGACCTCCTCGTAGCCGCGCTCGCGGGTGGTGTACCAGTCGACGTCGACGCCGTACGGGGCCAGCGCCTTGTCCGCGCAGCTCATCCAGCGGTCGTACGAGAAGTGCTCGCGCCAGCCGTCGAAGCGGCCGCCGTCCTCGTACACCGCGCGGATGACCGCGCCGATCCGGCGGTCGCCGCGCGAGAGCAGGCCCTCGACGATGCCGGGCTTGCCGTCGTGGTAGCGGAAGCCGATCGAGCGTCCGTACTTCTTGTCCCCGCGGATCTTGTCGCGGAGCTTCTCGAGGCGCGCGTCGGTCTCCTCGGCGGACAGCTGCGGCGCCCACTGGAAGGGGGTGTGCGGCTTGGGGACGAAGCCGCCGATGGAGACGGTGCAGCGGATGTCGTTGGACCGGGAGACCTCGCGGCCCTTCTGGATGACGCGGGTCGCCATGTCGGCGATCTGGAGGACGTCCTCGTCGGTCTCGGTGGGCAGGCCGCACATGAAGTACAGCTTCACCTGGCGCCAGCCGTTGCCGTAGGCCGTCGCGACCGTCCTGATCAGGTCCTCTTCCGAGACCATCTTGTTGATGACCTTGCGGATGCGCTCCGAGCCGCCCTCCGGGGCGAAGGTGAGGCCCGAGCGGCGGCCGTTGCGGGTCAGCTCGTTGGCCAGGTCGATGTTGAAGGCGTCGACGCGGGTGGAGGGCAGCGAGAGACCGATCTTGTCGTCCTCGTAGCGGTCGGCGAGACCCTTGGCGACGTCACCGATCTCGGAGTGGTCCGCGGACGAGAGGGACAGCAGGCCGACCTCCTCGAAGCCGGTCGCCTTCAGGCCCTTCTCCACCATGTCGCCGATGCCGGTGATCGACCGCTCGCGCACCGGGCGGGTGATCATGCCGGCCTGGCAGAAGCGGCAGCCTCGGGTGCAGCCGCGGAAGATCTCCACCGACATCCGCTCGTGGACCGTCTCGGCGAGGGGCACCAGGGGCTGCTTGGGGTACGGCCACTCGTCCAGATCCATGACGGTGTGCTTGGACACCCGCCACGGGACGCCCGACCGGTTCGGCACGACCCGGGCGATCCGGCCGTCCGGCAGGTACTCCACGTCGTAGAAGGCGGGGATGTACACCGCGCCGGTCCTGGCCAGGCGCAGCAGCACCTCCTCGCGGCCGCCGGGGCGGCCCTCGGCCTTCCACTCACGGATGATCTTCGTCATGTCGAGGACGGCCTGCTCGCCGTCGCCGATGACGGCCGCGTCGATGAAGTCGGCGATCGGCTCGGGGTTGAACGCCGCGTGACCGCCGGCCAGCACGATCGGGTCGTCCAGGCCCCGGTCCTTCGACTCCAGCGGGATGCCGGCGAGGTCCAGCGCCGTGAGCATGTTCGTGTAGCCCAGCTCGGTGGAGAAGCTGAGGCCGAACACGTCGAACGCGCCCACCGGCCGGTGGCTGTCGACCGTGAACTGCGGCACGCCGTGCTCGCGCATCAGCGCCTCCAGGTCCGGCCACACGCTGTACGTGCGCTCGGCGAGGACGCCCTCCTGTTCGTTGAGCACCTCGTAGAGGATCATGACGCCCTGGTTGGGCAGCCCGACCTCGTAGGCGTCCGGGTACATCAACGCCCAGCGGACGTCGCAGGCGTCCCAGGGTTTGACCGTGGAGTTGAGCTCTCCGCCGACGTACTGGATCGGCTTCTGCACATGGGGAAGCAGAGCTTCGAGCTGCGGGAACACAGACTCGGCGGCATCGGCAGGCATGTCGCGAACCTTCGTGAGCTGACAGGGGTGACCACCAAGCGTAACGCGGCCGGAGCCCCGGCCCGCACGCTCAGAGCGCCGCCCCCGCTCCGGCCCTCTTCCACAACGTCGGCAGCTCGGCCTCGTCCTGCGCCGCCCGCCGCTCCTCACGGCCGTACAGCACCCCGTACGTGAAGCTGCTCTCCCCCGCCGCGTGCGCCTGTCCGGCGATCTCGCGCAGGGCCTCGCGGGCCATCACGCTGTCCTGATGGTCGCCGAGCAGGGTCTGCAGGGCCTTGGCGGCTTTCACCAGGGCGGTGGCCGGGTCACCGAGGGCGGGCTCGGCGGCCTCGGCGGCGTACCGGGTGCGCTTGGCCCGCTTGCGGGCCTCGTGCAGGGCCAGGTCCCGGTCGTGGCCGGGGGGCCGTGCGAGAGCCTCCTCGACCAGCTCGGACAGCGCCCGGTAGTCCTTGCGCACGGCCTTGCGGATCACCCGGTCCGGATCGCCGGCGGCGGCCTTCCGCAGGGGCGGGTCGGCGAGCAGGGCGTCGAGGTCGTCGAGCAGCCGCAGGTACCGGCTGCCGTCCAGTACGGCGATCAGCGGGCTCCGGGAGTCGTCGCGGCGGGCCTGGGCCCAGGCGTGCAGCCGGGCCGGGACGGGGCCGGTCACCAGGGGCCGGGGAAGGTCGTCGAGGGCGGCGGTGAGACGGTCGGTCAGCACCTCCTGGTCGCGGTCCACGCCCAGCTCGCCGGCCAGCCACTTCAGTTCCTCCCCGATCGGGTCGGTGGCGGCCCGGTCGAGGATCCGGGCGTAGCTGCGGAACGCGCTGCGCAGCCGGCGCGTGGCGACGCGCATCCGGTGCACGGAGTCGGGGAGGTCGCGGCGCACGGCGGGGTCCAGTTCGACCAGCGCGTCCCGCTGGGCACGCAGATAGACGAGGAGGTGGTCGCCGGCGGTGACGGGTCCGGCGGGCGCCTTGCCCGTGCCCCGTTTCCTGCCCGCCCCGTCGGCCGGGGCGGGCTGCCGCGCCGTGTCCCGTTTCTTCTTCCCGGTGCGCCCCGGGCGGGTCTCGGTCAGCGCCCGTGCCAGCTTCGACGCGGACGTGGACGGCCGTACGCCCGCTCTGCGCAGCCGCTTCTCGACCTTGTCGAGGAACGCCGGGTCACCGTCGTCGGCGAGTTCGACCTCGATCTCGGTCCACTGGGCGCGGCCGCCGGTGCCGCCGAGCCGTTCGGCGTGGACGGCGTCCACGCTGACCTCGGCGAGCAGTCGTCCCCGCCGGTCGACCAGTTCGCGGATGTCGCGCGCCGAGCGCAGCCGGATCACCGGTACCAGTCCGGCGTCCCGCACCCGGGAGCGCAGCAGGCCGGCGAGGCCGGGCGGCAGGGTGTCGGACAGCGGTGCGCGGATCTCGTCGCGCACGCCCGGTGCGACGGGGAACTTCAGGTGCCAGCCCGCGTCCGAGCCGCCGGTGCGGCGGCGCAGGGTGATGGAGGCCGCGGCGAGCCGCTCGTCGGGGGTGTCGTAGTAGGTGGCGTCGAGTTCGGCGACGCCCTTGTCGAGGACGTCCGCGACGCCGGCGACGCCGGTCAGGTCGGGAAGACCACTGTCGTCGGATTCGTACTTGCGCTCGACCTCGCGTTTCGTCTCCGCCATGACCCGACTGTAGTAGCGGCCCGGCCCGGAGGGCAGGGCCGACCGGGGCCGAAGCCGCGGTCGGCCTGAAGTGAGGGGCGTGCGGCAGCCGGGTCAGGCCGACATCGGCCGCTGCACTCTGATCGACTGGAGGAGACCCACCGCCACCCATACCGAGAACATCGACGATCCGCCGTACGACACGAACGGCAGCGGCAGACCGGTGACCGGCATGATGCCGAGTGTCATGCCGATGTTCTCGAAGGACTGGAAGGCGAACCAGGCGACGATCCCCGCGGCCACCACCGTGCCGTACAGCTCGGTCGTCTCCCTCGCGATCCGGCAGGCACGCCACAGGACCACTCCGAGCAGCAGGATGATCAGTCCGGCGCCGACGAAGCCCAGTTCCTCCCCTGCGACCGTGAAGACGAAGTCGGTCTGCTGCTCCGGCACGAACTGGCCGGTGGTCTGCGAACCGTGGAACAGCCCCGAGCCGGTCAGGCCGCCCGAGCCGATGGCGATGCGCGCCTGGTTGGTGTTGTAGCCGACGCCCGCCGGGTCCAGCTCCGGGTTGGCGAAGGCGGCGAAGCGGGCGATCTGGTAGTCGTCCAGGACACCGAGCTGCCAGACCGCGACGGCGCCGGTCGCGCCGGCCCCGAGCAGCCCGAAGACCCAGCGGTTGGAGGCGCCGGAGGCGAGCAGCACCCCGAGCACGATGATCACCATCACCATGACGGAGCCCAGGTCGGGCATCAGCATGACGATGAGCATGGGGACCGCGGCCAGCCCCAGGGCCTGTAGCACGGTCCGGTGGTCGGGATACGTCTTGTCGCCCGCGTCGACCCGCGCCGCCAGCAGCATCGCCATGCCCAGGATGATCGTGATCTTCACGAACTCGGAGGGCTGCAGGGAGAAGCCGCCGCCCAGGACGATCCAGGAGTGGGCGCCGTTGACCGTGGAGCCGAGCGGGGTGAGCACCAGCAGGATTCCGAGGACGGACAGCCCGTACAGGACCGGTACCGCGTTGCGCAGGGTGCGGTGGCCGAGCCAGACGGTGCCGACCATCAGCGCGAGGCCGAGACCGGTGTTCATCAGGTGCCGGACGAGGAAGTAGTACGGGTCGCCCTGGTTGATCTCGGTGCGGTTGCGGGTGGCCGAGAACACCAGCAGCGAGCCCAGCAGGGACAGGGCGAGCGCCGACAGCAGTATCGGCCAGTCCAGCCGCCGGGCCATCGAGTCACGGGCGAAGATCCGCGTCCAGCCGGCCCGCTCGGGCCCGTACCCCGAGACGGAGAAGCTGTTGGCACCGGTCATGTGCGCGCCCTCCGGGTCCCTCGCGTCCGTCGGCCGCGCCCCGTGCGTGTCCCCGCGCACCCCGCCGTCCGGCGGCGGCGCCGGGTGTCACGGTTGCCGCCGGTGTTCTGTCCCGTGGTCGCGCCCTCCTGCGTCCCGTCGGGCTGGTCCGAGCCGCCCTCCTGGTAGATCCGCGCTTCCTTCGCCGGGTCCTTGCCGATCTTCGGCGAGGTGATGGTGCCGTCCGTCCTGACCTTCGGCAGGCTCTTCTGCGGGGTGGGCAGCAGCGCCTTGCTCTTGTCGATCGAGCCCTCGTCGGTGACGCCGTACAGCGCGTCGTAGATGTTGCGCACGGCCGGACCGGAGGCGCCGGATCCTGTACCGCCCTGGGAGATCGTCATGACGATCGTGTAGTCCTTGGTGTACGTGGCGAACCAGGACGTGGTCTGCTTGCCGTAGACCTCCGCGGTGCCGGTCTTGGCGTGCATCGGGATCTTCTCCTGGGGCCAGCCGACCTGGGCGAACCGCCAGGCGGCGGTGCCCCGGGTGGCGGCTCCGGCGAGCGCCTTGTCCATCTTGGTCAGCGTGTCCCGGCTTATCGGCAGCTTGCCGTGGGCCTTGGGCGCGATCTCGGTGACCGTCCTGCCGTCGGGGCTGACGACGGCCTTGCCGATCGTCGGGTCGTACAGCGTGCCGCCGTTGGCGATGGCCGCGTAGATGGTGGCCATCTGGATGGGGGTGACGAGGGTGTCGCCCTGGCCGATGGAGTAGTTGATCTCGTCACCGGCGCGCATCTTGTTGCCCTCGAGGCAGTTCTCGTACGCGATCTGCTCGACGTAGGTGCCGCCCTTCTTGCCCTGCTTGCACCAGGCGTCCTTGTTGGCCTTCCAGTAGTTCTGCTTCCACTGCCGGTCGGGGACCCGTCCGGTGACCTCGTTGGGCAGGTCGATGCCGGTCTCCGCGCCCAGGCCGAACCGGTGGGCGGTCTTGAAGAAGTAGTCGTCCGGGTTCTTCGGGTTGATCCCGCCGTCCTTCCGCCACTGGTCGTGCGCCAGGCGGTAGAAGACGGTGTCGCAGGAGACCTCCAGGGCCCGCCCCAGGTCCATCGGGCCGTAGTTGCGCGACTCGTAGTTCTTGAAGACCTGGCCGCCGACCGAGTAGGCACTGGAGCAGTCGTAGCTGCCGTCGAAGTCGTAGCCGGCCGCGACGGCCGCGGAGGTGGAGATCACCTTGAAGATCGAGCCGGGGGCGGCCTGGCCCTGGATGGCCCGGTTCAGCAGCGGGTAGTTGGAGTCCTTGCCGGTGAGCTTCTTGTAGTCCTTGGCGGAGATGCCGCCGACCCACGCGTTCGGGTCGTAGGACGGGTTGGACGCCATGGCGACGATGCGTCCGGTCCTCGCCTCCATCACGACCACGGCACCGGCGTCCGCCTTGTAGTTCTCGCCCGTGTTGTGGTCGAAGACCTTGCGGGCCTCCTTCATCGCGTCGTTCAGCTCGAACTCGGCGACGCGCTGCACCCGGGCGTCGATGCTGGTGACGAGGTTGGAGCCGGGCTCGGCGGGGGTGGCCTCGGCCTGGCCGATGACCCTGCCGAGGTTGTCGACCTCGTAGCGGGTCACGCCCGCCTTGCCGCGCAGCTCCTTGTCGTACTGCCGCTCCAGGCCGGAGCGGCCGACCTGGTCGGAGCGCAGGTACGGCGAGTCGGTGTCCTGGGCCTGCTGGATCTCCTCGTCGGTGACCGGGGAGAGGTAGCCGAGCACCTGGGCGGTGTTGGCCTTGCCCGGCGCCGCGTAGCGCCGCACCGCCTGCGGTTCGGCGGTGATGCCGGGGAAGTCCTCGGCGCGCTCGCGGATCTGCAGCGCCTGCTTGGGGGTGGCCTCGTCGGTGATGGGGATCGGCTGGTAGGGCGAGCCGTTCCAGCAGGGCTGGGGGGTCTCCCGGTCGCACAGCCGGACCTTCAGCATGACCTCGGCCGGGTCCATCCCGAGGACCCCGGCCAGCTTGGTCAGGACCGCCTTGCCGTCGTCCTTCTGCTTCAGCAGGTCGGTGCGGGAGGCGGAGACCACGAGCCGGGTCTCGTTGTCGGCGAGGGGCACGCCGCGGGCGTCCAGGATCGAACCGCGCACGGCCGGCTGCACGACCTGCTGGACGTGGTTGCCGGAGGCCTCCTTGGCGTACTCGTCGCCCTCCCGGATCTGCAGGTACCACAGCCGGCCGCCGAGCGTGCCGAGGAGGGAGAGGACGAGGATCTGGATGACGACGAGGCGGATCTGGACCCGTTGGGACCGTCCGGTCTCGGGAATGTTGGTCACTGCGGCTGCCTCCCCCTCTCAGTGCGCGGCCGACGAAGTGAACGAGTGTGCGGCACCTGGCGCCTGCGTACGACAGGGGAACGACGGGCCGCTCCGGCCACGTTCCCCCTTCGCGTCCTCCGTCCGGGTGAACCGGCCCCTGCTCACCGCCGCCGGCTTCCTGCTCAGCGCTTCGCGCCTTCCCCTGCTCACAGCCGCTTGACCCCCTTGATACGGCCCGCCCGAGCGGTGCGCGCACGCACCGTCTTCATCCTCAGGCCGCCCCGCTGCCCGCCGATCCTCAGCCCCGTCCCCGAGGCGAGCCAGCCCGTGGAGATGTCGGGGGACTTGGCCGCCGAGTTGGTGTCGGCCAGCGGGTCGTTCTCGGCGCGGCGAGCCAGGGCCATCACCCCGGGCACCACGAACGGCGCGAGCAGCAGGTCGTACAGGGCGGCGCTGAACAGCAGCCCGCCGAGGCCCACATGGCGGGCGGCGGTGTCGCCGACGAGGGCGCCGACCCCCGCGTACAGCAGGGTGGAGCCGAGGGCGGCACCGACGACCACGGCCATCGGGCCGGTGGCGGACTTCAGCTGGCCGTTCTCCGGCTTGACGAGCCCGGCCAGGTAACCGATGACGCACAGCACCAGCGCGTAGCGGCCGGCCGCGTGGTCCGCGGGCGGGGCCAGGTCGGCCAGCAGCCCGGCGCCGAAGCCGACCAGGGCGCCGCCGACATGGCCGTAGACCATGGCGAGGCCGAGGACGGTCAGCAGCAGCAGGTCGGGGACCGCGCCGGGCAGGTGCAGCCGGGCGAGGACGCTCACCTGGACGACCAGGGCGACCACGACCAGCGTCGTGGAGAGCAGGATCCGGTTGACACGCATGGAAAGTCAGCTCCTACTGCTGCTCTTGCTGCTGGCCGTCGGGCTGGGACGCGCCCGGGGTGACCGTGACGGTCACCGTGGGCGTGGGTACCGGCTTGGGCTTGGCGGGGAGCACGGTGTCGCGCGGGTCCTTCTTCGGGGCCTGGACGACCACGCCGACGATGTCGAGCTTGGTGAAGCTGACGTACGGCGTGACGTAGAGGGTGCGGGTGAGGTCGCCGCCGGACGGGTCGACCCGGGAGACCACGCCGACCGGCACGCCGGGCACGAACGGCTTGTCGGCCTGGGAGCCGAAGGTGACCAGCCGGTCGCCCTTCTTCACCTCGGCCTTGCCGTTGAGGAGTTCCACCCGCAGCGGCCGGTCGCCCTGGCCGGAGGCGAAGCCCAGCTCGTCGCTGGCCTCCATACGGGTGCCGACGGTGAAGTCGGGGTCGCTGGCCAGCAGCACCGTCGCGGTGTCCGGGCCGACGGTGGTGACCCGTCCGACGAGGCCGTCGCCGTTGAGGACGGTCATGTCGCGCTGGATGCCGTCGTTGGCGCCCGCGTCGATGGTGATGGTCCAGGAGAAGCCCTGCGCCGCGCCGATGGCGATGACCTGGGCCCCCTTGATGCCGTACTGTCCCGCGCCGGCCGTCTTCAGCATCTTCTCCAGCTGGGCCAGCCGGCTGCGGTTGCGGTCGTCGCTGCCCAGCTTCGCCTTCAGGGCGGCGTTCTCCTTCTCCAGCTCGGCGAGCCGGTCATGGCGTTCGCCGGAGTCACGGACCGCCGATACAGCGTTGCCGACCGGGTCGACCGCGGAGGACACCCCCTCCTCGATGGGCCCGAAGACGGTGGCCGCGGCCTGCCGGGCACCGTCGACCGGTGAGTCCTCCCCGCCGCGGATGTCCACCGTGATCAGCGCGAGCGCGACGGCGACCAGCAGCACCAACAGCAGCCGGCTCTCTCGTGTGTCCCTCACGTGCGGCGGCCGTGCCCTTCCTCGTAGGAATCGGGAAATCCGCAGGGAACGTCCCCCGGGATTCGCATTCGATGCGGTGTGTGGAGCTTATGCCTCAATACCAACGATCCGCCGTACGAGAGGAGATCGTCTCGTACGGCGGAATCGTTGCGTCACGTCATCTGCGCGGGGCCGCGTCCAGCACCTGCTGGAGCGCCTCGAACTCCTCGACGCACTTGCCGGAGCCGAGCGCCACGCTGTCCAGCGGGTCCTCGGCGATGTGGATCGGCATTCCGGTCTCGCGCCGCAGCCGCTCGTCCAGACCGCGCAGCAGGGCTCCGCCGCCGGTCAGAACGATTCCGCGGTCCATGATGTCGCCGGACAGCTCCGGCGGGCACTTGTCGAGGGTGGTCTTCACGGCGTCGACGATGGCGTTGACGGGCTCCTCGATCGCCTTGCGTACCTCCGCTGCGGAGATGACGACCGTCTTGGGCAGCCCCGACACCAGGTCCCGGCCACGGATTTCGGTGTGCTCGTCGGAGTCGAGGTCGTACGCCGAACCGATCGTGATCTTGATCTGTTCGGCCGTCCGCTCACCCAGCAGAAGGGAGTACTCCTTCTTGATGTGCTGGATGATCGCGTTGTCCAGCTCGTCGCCCGCGACGCGGATGGACTGCGCGGTGACGATGCCGCCGAGCGAGATGACCGCGACCTCCGTGGTGCCGCCGCCGATGTCCACCACCATGTTGCCCGTGGCCTCGTGGACCGGCAGGCCGGAGCCGATGGCCGCGGCCATGGGCTCCTCGATGATGTGCACCTGGCGGGCGCCGGCCTGGGTCGACGCCTCGATGACGGCGCGGCGCTCGACCCCGGTGATCCCGGAGGGCACGCACACGACGACTCGGGGCCGGGCGAGGTAGCGCCGCTTGTGGATCTTCAGGATGAAGTAGCGGAGCATGCGCTCGGTGATCTCGAAGTCGGCGATCACACCGTCCTTCAGCGGCCGCACGGCGACGATGTTGCCGGGGGTGCGCCCGATCATCTTCTTCGCTTCCGCGCCGACCGCGAGGATGCCACCGGTGTTGGTGTTGATCGCGACGACGGACGGCTCGTTGAGTACGATCCCGCGACCCCTGACGTACACCAGCGTGTTGGCGGTCCCGAGGTCGACAGCCATGTCACGGCCGATGAACGACATTGAGTTCCCCATCAGGATTCGTCTGGCCTTCCCACGGAGCTTTTGAGGGCTTTTCAGGTAGGCGGGGTGGGTGCTGTGACGTGAAGGCTTCCATCGTAGACGCGCCTTCGCGAACACCGCGTGAGGGTCTTCGCCATTGTCAGCAGATGATGTGTGGCTTCGCTTCCGGAGACGTGCGTTCGGGGGGACACGTTCCCTCGATCGCCCCCCGGGTGCGGAGAAGGTCCGGGGAGAGGCGTCCCCGGACCGGCACCTTCCCGATGGCGCGGGGGTTACGCCCGGCCGGGGAAGAAGATCTTCACCTCGCGCTCGGCGGACTCCTCCGAGTCCGAGGCGTGGATCAGGTTCTCCCGCACGATCACACCGAAGTCGCCCCGGATGGAGCCGGGCGCGGCGGCGATGGGGTCGGTGGGCCCGGCCAGCTGCCGGACCCCCTCGATCACCCGCTCCCCCTCGACGATCATCGCGACCACCGGGCCGGACGACATGAACTCGACCAGCGGCTCGTAGAACGGACGGCCGACGTGCTCGGCGTAGTGCTGCTCCAGGATCGCGCGGTCCAGGGTGCGCAACTCCAGCGCGATGATCCTCCAGTCGGCCTTGCGCTCGATGCGGCTGATGATCTCGCCGACCAGTGAGCGACGGACAGCGTCCGGCTTCAAGAGGACAAGCGTGCGCTGGGTCACGGGAGGACTCCTTCTTCCTGCCAGGTGTGCGGTGGGACGAGGTTACAGGGCGTGTCGGGGCCCCTGTTACGCAGCGTCAGGTGTAGAGGCGGTGGTGTCCGCTTCTGCGGCGAATCTCGCCTTTGCCTCGTCGATCTTGCGACCGTAGTGGACGGACGCCCACCACAGGGCAGCGAAGACCACGCCCAGGACGAACATCATCGGCACGAAGACGCCCGAGGCGACGAGGGCGAGCTGCAGGGCCCAGCCCAGGGCCACGCCGCCGGGCCGGGTGACGATCCCGCACAGCGCCACGGACAGGAACATCGCGATCCCGCACACCGTCCACACCGTGCCCGTGGACAGGCCGTCGTCCTTCATCGCGACCAGCCCGGCGAACCCGATGACGAAGAACTCGCCGATCAGCGTCGAGGAACAGAGCGTACGCATGCTTCTTCGACCTCAGCCCTTCCCCAGCAGCAGCCGGGCCTCGCCGACCGTGATGACGGAACCGGTGACGAGCACGCCGCCGCCGGCGAACTCGCCCTCCTCCTCGGCGAGCGTGATCGCCGCTTCCAGCGCGTCCGGCAGCCGCGGCTCGACCTGCACCCGCTCCTCGCCGAACACCTCGACGGCGATCGCGGCCAGCTCGTCGGCGTCCATCGCGCGATGGCTGGAGTTCTGGGTGACCACGACCTCCGCGAACACCGGTTCGAAGGCCTCCAGCAGCCCTCGCACGTTCTTGTCGCCGCTCGCGCCGACCACGCCGATCAGCCGGCTGAAGTCGAACGCCTCACCGATCGCCTCGGCGGTCACCCGGGCGCCCGCCGGATTGTGTGCGGCGTCCAGCACCACGGTCGGGGAGCGCCGTACCACCTCCAGCCGGCCCGGGGAGGAGGCCGACGCGAACGCCTTGCGCACGGTCTCGATGTCCAGCGGGTCGGCGCGCTGCGCCCCGACGCCGAAGAAGGCCTCCACGGCGGCCAGGGCGACGGCCGCGTTGTGCGCCTGGTGGGCGCCGTGCAGCGGCAGGTAGACCTCGGTGTACTCGCCGCCGAGCCCGCGCAGGGTGAGCAGCTGGCCGCCGACGGCGACCTGCCGGGCGACGACACCGAACTCCAGGCCCTCCCGGGCGACCGTGGCGTCCACCTCGACGGCCTTCTTCAGCAGCACCTGGGCGGCGTCGACGGGCTGCTGGGCCAGGATGACCGTCGCGTCCGGCTTGACGATCCCCGACTTCTCCCCGGCGATCTCGGCGGGCGTCTCGCCGAGCCGGTCGGTGTGGTCGAGGTCGATGGGGGTGACCACCGCGACATCGGCGTCGATGACGTTGGTCGCGTCCCACGTGCCGCCCATGCCGACCTCGACGACGGCCACGTCGACCGGCGCGTCGGCGAAGGCGGCGTACGCCATGCCGGTGAGCACCTCGAAGAAGGACAGCCGGTACTCCTGCCGGTCGTCGACCATCTCGATGTACGGCTTGATGTCCTGGTACGTCTCGACGAAGCGCTCGGCGGAGATCGGGGCGCCGTCCAGGCTGATGCGTTCGGTGACCGACTGCACGTGCGGGGAGGTGTACCGGCCGGTGCGCAGCTCGAAGGCTCCGAGGAGGGCCTCGATCATGCGGGCGGTGGAGGTCTTGCCGTTGGTGCCGGTGATGTGGATCGAGGGGTACGAGCGCTGCGGCTCGCCGAGGACGTCCATCAGCGCGGCGATCCTGCCGACCGACGGCTCCAGCTTGGTCTCGCCCCAGCGGGTCGCGAGTTCCGCCTCGACCTCGCGCAGGGCCTTGTCGACCTCGGGGTCCTGCGGGCGCGCGGGGATGTCGGGGCTCGGCGGGCCGCCCTGGGTGCGCAGGGTGCGGCTGCCGGCCTCGATGACCGCGAGGTCGGGGTCGCGGTCGGTCTCCGCCGCGATGATCTCCTCGAAGCTGTCGAGGGGGTCGGGCTGGTCGCTCTGGTCGCCGGTGCCGGGGATGTCGCTCACGGGGCCAGTCTACGGAGGCCTGCTGACAGACGTCGGCGACGGCCCCGGGGCGGTGTCCCCCGGGGCCGTCGCCGGACGGTCACTGCTGCGGCAGCTTCTCCAGCTGGGCCTGGATGCGGGTGATGTCCTCCTCCGCCTTGGCCAGGCGGGTGCGGATCTTGTCGACCACGTGGTCCGGGGCCTTGCCGAGGAACGCCTCGTTGCCGAGCTTGGCGTGGGCCTGGGCCTTCTCCTTCTCGGCCGCCGCCAGGTCCTTGGCCAGGCGCTTGCGCTCGGCCGCCACGTCGATCGTGCCGGACAGGTCGAGGGCGACCTCGGCGCCCGCGACCGGCAGGGTCGCCGTGGCCGTGAAGGACTCGCCCTCCGGCTGGAGGCGGAGCAGCTGCCGGATGGCCGCCTCGTGCGGTGCCAGCGCCGTGCCGTCCAGGGAGAGCCGCGCCGGGACCCGCTGGCCGGGCTGCAGGCCCTGGTCGGCGCGGAAGCGGCGGACCTCGGTGATGACGGACTGCAGGGTCTCGATCTCCCGCTCGGCGGCCTCGTCCCGGAAGCCGCTGTCGGCGGGCCAGTCGGCGATGACGATCGACTCGCCGCCGGTCAGCGTGGTCCACAGGGTCTCGGTGACGAAGGGAACCACCGGGTGCAGCAGTTTGAGGGTGACGTCGAGGACCTCGCCGAGGACCCGCTTGGAGACCTCCGCCGGCTCGCCGCCCGCCTGGAAGACGGTCTTGGACAGCTCGACGTACCAGTCGAAGACCTCGTCCCACGCGAAGTGGAACAGGGCGTCGGACAGCTTGGCGAACTGGAAGTCGTCGTAGTGGGCGTCGACTTCGGCGACGACGGAGTTCAGCCGGGACAGGATCCAGCGGTCCGTCGCCGACATCCGGGCGGCGTCCGGCAGCGGGCCCTCGACCGTCGCGCCGTTCATCAGCGCGAAGCGGGTCGCGTTCCAGATCTTGTTGGCGAAGTTGCGCGAGCCCTGGACCCAGTCCTCGCCGATCGGGACGTCGACGCCGGGGTTGGCGCCCCGGGCGAGGGTGAACCGCAGGGCGTCCGAGCCGTACTTGTCCATCCAGTCCAGCGGGTTGACCGCGTTGCCGAAGGACTTCGACATCTTCTTGCCGAACTGGTCGCGGACCATGCCGTGCAGGGCGATGGTGTGGAAGGGCGGGGTGCCGTCCATCGCGTAGAGGCCGAACATCATCATCCGGGCGACCCAGAAGAAGAGGATGTCGTAGCCGGTGACCAGGACGGAGTTCGGGTAGAACTTCGCGAGCGACTCGGTCCGTTCGGGCCAGCCGAGCGTGGAGAACGGCCACAGGCCGGAGGAGAACCAGGTGTCGAGGACGTCGGTGTCCTGGTGCCAGCCCTCGCCGGTGGGCGGTTCCTCGTCGGGGCCGACGCAGACGACCTCGCCGTTCGGGCCGTACCAGACGGGGATGCGGTGGCCCCACCACAGCTGGCGCGAGATGCACCAGTCGTGGAGGTTGTCGACCCAGTCGAAGTACCGCTTCTCCATCTCCTGCGGGTGGATCTTGACGCGGCCGTCGCGGACGGCGTCACCGGCGGCCTTGGCCAGCGGGCCGACCTTGACCCACCACTGCATGGACAGGCGCGGCTCGATGGTCGTCTTGCAGCGCGAGCAGTGACCCACCGAGTGGACGTAGGGCCGCTTCTCGGCGACGATCCGGCCCTCGGCGCGCAGGGCGGCGACGATGGCGGAGCGGGCCTCCAGGCGGTCCAGGCCCTGGAAGGGGCCGTGGGCGGTGATGACCGCGTGCTCGTCCATGACGGTGAGCGAGGGCAGGTCGTGGCGCCGGCCGATCTCGAAGTCGTTCGGGTCGTGCGCCGGGGTGACCTTGACGGCACCGGTGCCGAACTCGGGGTCGACGTGGGTGTCGGCGACGACCGGGATGGAACGGTCGGTCAGCGGCAGCTTGATGAGCTTGCCGACCAGGTGCTTGTAGCGCTCGTCGTCCGGGTGGACCGCGACGGCGGTGTCGCCGAGCATGGTCTCGGCTCGGGTCGTGGCGACGACGATGGTGTCGTCGCCGTCGCCGTACTTCATCGAGACGAGTTCGCCGTCGTCGTCCTGGTACTCGACCTCGATGTCCGAGATCGCGGTCAGGCAGCGCGGGCACCAGTTGATGATGCGCTCGGCGCGGTAGATGAGTTCGTCGTCGTAGAGCCGCTTGAAGATGGTCTGGACGGCCTGCGAGAGGCCCTCGTCCATGGTGAAGCGCTCGCGGGACCAGGCGACGCCGTCGCCGAGGCGGCGCATCTGGCCGCTGATCTGCCCGCCGGACTCGCCCTTCCACTGCCAGACCCGCTCGACGAACGCCTCGCGGCCGAGGTCGTGCCGGGACTTGCCCTCCTTGCCGAGTTCGCGCTCGACGACGTTCTGCGTGGCGATGCCGGCGTGGTCCATGCCGGGCTGCCACAGCGTCTCGTGACCCTGCATCCGCTTGCGGCGGGTGAGGGCGTCGATGAGGGTGTGCTCGAAGGCGTGCCCGAGGTGCAGGCTGCCCGTGACGTTCGGCGGCGGAATGACGACGGTGTACGCCGGCTTGTCGCTCTTGGCGTCCGCCTCGAAGTAGCCCCGCTCCACCCAGCGCTCGTACAGCGGCCCCTCTACGTCGGCCGGCGCGTACTGGGTCGGCAGGTCGGTGGTGGGCGCTGGTGGCTGCTGCTGAGCGTTCTCGGTCACGGGCTCAGTTTAGGGGTGTCACGAGCCCGTCCCGAAACCCGTTTGTTCTGTAACGGTAGGCCCCCCGCCGCCGTGGCCTGCGAGCCGCTGGGTCAGGATGTCAGGAACACATAAGCATCTGGAGGGGACCCAGTAATGAGTCAGAACCAGCCGGGCCCGTACGGCGGGCAGCCCCAGCAGCCCGGGCCGTACGGCCAGCCGGGCCCCTACGGCCAGCAGCAGCCGCAGGCACCCCAGCCCGGCTACGGCTACCCCCAGCAGCCGCAGGCCCCGCAGCCCGGTTACGGCTACCCGCAGCAGGGCGCCCCCCAGCAGCCGTACGGCCAGCCGGGTACTCCTCCCCCGGGCCAGCCGCCGTACGGCCAGGTGCCCTACCCGACGGTGCCGCACCCGCCGGCGCCCGGCGGCGGCGGCAAGAAGAAGGCCGCGATCATCATCAGCGCGGTCGCGGTCGTCGCCGCCATCGCGGTCGGCGCGACCCTGCTGCTCGGCGGGAGCGGCGGCTCGGGCCTCGCGGACGACGGCCCCCACAAGCTGACGACGCCGGACACGGTGCTCACCGACTACAAGAAGCAGGCCGAGGACGGCGACGGCGGCCCCATGTCGGAAGACGACATCAAGGACGCCGAGAAGTGGGGAGTGAAGAACCCCAGCGATGTCAGCGCCTCCTATCTCGCCGGGAACGAGAACAACCCGATGGCGCAGAAGCAGCTCCACTTCGGCGGTGTGTCCGGTGAGATAGCGGACCCGGAGAAGGTGGTCGACGCGCTTCTGGCCAAGATGAAGGAGTCCGCCAACGAGGACGACGACGACGTGAAGGTCACCATGGTCGGTGAGCCGAAGTCGTACGACAACGCCGAAGGTGCCGTCCTGAAGTGCCAGGAGGCGAAGATGGAGCCCAAGGACGGTTCCGGCGAGGGTCCCACGTCGATGAGCCTGTCCTACTGTGTCTGGGGCGACTACAGCACACTCGGCATGGTGATGCCGATGGACATCGCGGAGATGGCGGCCGAGAAGAAGTCCGATCCGGCCACTGCGGCCGACATCACCGCGAAGGTCCGCGACGAGGTCCGGGTCAAGGCGTGACACCACCGCAGGCCACCGGATGCGAGCTGGGGCGACCGGCCGAGCCCCTCAGGTGATCGGGAGGCGGCCCGACAGGGATGTCCGGCCGCCTCCTCCCCGCCTCGGCCTGTCCCTGCCGGGTCAGGCCCGATTGCAGGCCGCGACGGCGTCATCCCACTTGACGCCGATCTTCGAGAGCCCAACGAGGCAATAGGGGTTGGGGCTCTTGCCGAGGACACGCGTGTTCTGACAGGCCGCGCGCACCTTGGGGCCGACCAAATAGCCCTTGCTCGCTATGTAGTTCACACAGGTGCTCGGGGCGGCGCTCGCGGGTGCTGCCGAGACCATCGGCAGGACACCCGCCGCCGCCACCACGCTCGCTGCCACTAATGCCCGCTTCAGCCTGGGCGCCATGTTCATGTCCTCCCGTTTTCGAGTACCGGCCGCTCGAACAAGCGGACGGTGCGGTCGGAAGCATGAGATCACGAGGCCGTCGTCGGGTCCACGCCGATCGCGTCCACGAGGTCACCTTTACGCCAGGCGATCGCCCCAGGGGCCGCCAGGACGGCAGGCAGCCCCTGGGGGGTACCTCTAAGCCGACTTCTGCTCGCCCGAGCCCCGGCCCCGCGCGTCCCGCGGGATGAGGGTCGGGTTGACGTTGGACAGGACGACGTCCGGGGTGATGACGACGCGGGCGACGTCCTTGCGGGACGGGACCTCGTACATCACCGCCTGGAGGACCTCCTCCATGATGGCGCGCAGGCCGCGGGCGCCGGTCTGGCGGAGGATGGCCTGGTCGGCGATGGCCTCCAGGGCCTCGCGCTCGAAGTCCAGCTCCACGCCGTCGAGTTCGAACAGGCGCTGGTACTGCTTGACGAGCGCGTTGCGCGGCTCGACCAGGATCTGCAGCAGCGCCTCACGGTCCAGGTTGTGCACCGAGGTGATCACGGGGAGGCGGCCGATGAACTCGGGGATCATGCCGAACTTGACGAGGTCCTCCGGCATGACCTCCTCGAAGGTGTCCTTGGCCTCCAGCTCCCGCTTGGAGCGGATCGTGGCGCCGAAGCCGATGCCCTTGGCGCCGGCCCGCGACTCGATGATCTTCTCCAGGCCCGCGAAGGCGCCGCCCACGATGAACAGCACGTTCGTCGTGTCGATCTGGATGAACTCCTGGTGCGGGTGCTTACGGCCGCCCTGCGGCGGGACCGAGGCCGTGGTGCCTTCGAGGATCTTCAGCAGGGCCTGCTGGACGCCCTCGCCGGAGACGTCACGCGTGATCGACGGGTTCTCGCTCTTGCGGGCGACCTTGTCGATCTCGTCGATGTAGATGATGCCGGTCTCGGCCTTCTTGACGTCGTAGTCGGCGGCCTGGATCAGCTTGAGCAGGATGTTCTCGACGTCCTCGCCGACGTAGCCCGCCTCGGTGAGCGCCGTGGCGTCGGCGATCGCGAACGGCACGTTCAGCATGCGCGCGAGGGTCTGTGCGAGGAGTGTCTTGCCGGAGCCGGTCGGGCCGAGCAGCAGGATGTTGGACTTCGCCAGCTCGATCGCGTCGTCACGTCCGTTCGCCCCGCCGTTCTCACCGGCCTGGACCCGCTTGTAGTGGTTGTACACCGCGACCGACAGGGCCTTCTTGGCGGCCTCCTGGCCGACCACGTAGCCCTCGAGGAACTCGTAGATCTCGCGCGGCTTGGGGAGTTCCTCCCAGCGGACCTCACTGGTCTCCGCGAGTTCTTCCTCGATGATCTCGTTGCAGAGATCGATGCACTCGTCGCAGATGTACACACCGGGCCCTGCGATGAGCTTCTTGACCTGCTTCTGGCTCTTGCCGCAGAACGAGCACTTGAGCAGATCGCCGCCGTCACCGATGCGTGCCACGGTGTGCTTCCCCTTCGCCTGGGAGACGCCTGGACGTCTTTCGAAGTCCAGCGGCTCCTGGTGCTGCCTTATGTCGACGGTACCTTGCCGGGCCCCCCGTTCGGGCCCCCCTTGGCACGGTTCACTTCCACGGAGACCGTGTCACACCGTGCCAAGGGGCGGCACACACCGGGGCCCGCGCGTCAACGCAGAGACGCGTTGTCCATCTTCCGGGTGGAGATGATCTGGTCGATCAGCCCGTACGACAGGGCGTCCTCGGCCGTGAGGATCTTGTCGCGCTCGATGTCCTCGCGGATCTTCTCGATCGCCGTGGTGGAGTGCTTGGCCAGCATCTCCTCCAGCTGCGAGCGCATCCGCAGGATCTCGTTGGCGGCGATCTCGAGGTCGGAGACCTGGCCGCGGCCGGTCTCGCTGTAGGGCTGGTGGATCAGCACGCGCGCGTTGGGCAGCGCCATGCGCTTGCCGGGCGTGCCGGCGGCGAGCAGGACGGCGGCGGCGGAGGCCGCCTGGCCCATGCAGACCGTCTGGATGTCGGGCTTCACGTACTGCATCGTGTCGTAGATCGCGGTGAGCGCCGTGAACGAGCCGCCGGGGCTGTTGATGTAGACCGAGATGTCCCGGTCGGGGTCCATCGACTCCAGGCACAGCAGCTGCGCCATGACGTCGTTGGCCGAGGCGTCGTCGATCTGGACGCCGAGGAAGATCACGCGCTCCTCGAAGAGCTTCGCGTACGGGTCGTACTCGCGGATGCCCTGGGAGGTGCGCTCCACGAAGCGCGGGATCACGTAGCGGGACTCGGCGGCGGGGCCGGAGTACCGGCCCTGGGCGGCGCTCATGTCCTGCACGGCGTTCATACGGTCGTAGAGGCCGCGACCGGGGAAGTCGTTCACAATCTCTCCTGAGAGGGGCTGGGGCGGTGGCTGGGGGCTGATGGGGTTCCGGGGCCGCGAAGGGCCTCAGCGGGGCCGTACGGGGCCGTGGAAGCCCTCAGGAGGCCGCCCCGGTGCCGCCGCCGCCCGGCATGCCCGCGGCCGTCGGGATGACGTCGTCGATGAGGCCGTACTCCTTGGCCTCGAACGCGTCGAACCAGCGGTCGCGGTCCGAGTCCCGGGTGATCTGCTCGACGCTCTGGCCGGTGTGCTGGGCGGTCAGCTCGGCCATGCGCTTCTTGGTGTGCAGCAGCCGCTCGGCGTGGATCTTGATGTCGGAGGCCGAGCCGGCGAGGCCGGCGGAGGGCTGGTGGATCAGGATCTCGGCGTTCGGCAGCGCGAAGCGCTTGCCGGGGGTGCCGGCGCTGAGCAGGAACTGCCCCATCGAGGCGGCGAGGCCCATGGCGATGGTGACCACGTCGTTCTTGATGAACTGCATGGTGTCGTAGATCGCCATGCCCGCCGTGATCGAACCACCGGGGCTGTTGATGTACAGGTAGATGTCCTTGTCCGGGTCGGCGGCAAGGAGCAGCAGCTGTGCGGTGATCTTGTTCGCGATGTCATCGTCGACCGGCTGGCCGAGGAAGATGATCCGCTCGTTGAGCAGCCGGTTGTAGACCTGGTCGCCGAGGCCACCACCGATGGAAGGCTCGCCGGCGGCTGAGGGCATCAGATTCGTCACGTATCCACCTGCTCGTCTTACGACGGCGCCCGGCCGTCTCGCATTGTTCTGCCTTTCATGGACCCTAACGCGCGGGTCCCTTCGGGGAGTCCCGGAGAGTGAGGTGTTCGCCGGGGGCGTAGCGGGCGCCTGCGCGGGAGCGAGCGTGCTCCGATCCGGGGACCGCTGAGCCACTCGGAGGAACTCGCCGGAACGCGGAACTCCGGGGGAACTCGGCGGGCGGAACGGGCGGGGAGGAACGCCGACGGGCCCCGGGTCACAGGTACCCGGGGCCCGTCTCAGGTCCTCGCGGAGACGCCCTACGACGCTCAGGCCTCGGGCTTCTCCTCGGCGGCCGCCTCTTCGGCGGAGCCGGCGGCCTCGCCCTCCTCCTCGTCGTCCAGGTCGATGACCTCGCCGTTGGTGTCCTTCACCGTGGCGGACTCGACGACCAGGGCCAGGGCCTTGCCGCGGGCGACCTCGCCGACCAGGAGCGGAACCTGGCCGCCCTCGACGACGGCCTGGGCGAACTGGTCGGGCGACATGCCGGAGGAGGCGGCACGGCGCATGAGGTGCTCGGTGAGCTCCTCCTGGTTGACGTTGAGCTTCTCGCGCTTGACCAGCTCGTCGAGGACGAACTGGGTCTTGATGCCCTTGACCGCGGCCTCACGGGTCTCGGTCTCGAACTCCTCGGCGGTCTTGCCCTGGAGCTCCAGGTACTTGTCGAGGTCCAGACCCATCTGGCCCAGCTGGTGGTGCTCCAGGTTGTGCTTGCGGGTGTTGACCTCGTCCTCGAGGAGCTTCTCGGGAACGGGGATCTCCACCAGCTCCAGCAGCTTGTCCAGGACGCGTTCCTGGGCCTGCGTGGCCTGGTCGAACTGCTTCATGTTGGCCAGGCGCTTGCGGCTGTCGGCCTTCAGCTCGTCCAGGGTGTCGAACTCGGAGGCGAGCTGCGCGAACTCGTCGTCCAGCTCGGGGAGCTCGCGCTTGGCGACCTGGGAGACCTTGACGGTGACCTCGGCCTCCTTGCCGGCCGCCGAGCCGCCCTTGAGCTCGGAGGTGAAGGTGGCCTCGCCACCGGCCTCCAGGCCCTTCACGGCGTCGTCGATGCCCTCCAGCAGCTCGCCGGAGCCGATGGTGTAGGAGACGCCCTGGGCGACGCCGTCCTCCAGCACCTCGCCGTCGACCTTGGCCTCCAGGTCGACCGTGACGACGTCGCCGTCCTCGGCCGCGCGCTCCACCGGGGTGGTGGAGGCGAAGCGCTCGCGCAGCTGCTCGACGGACTTGTCGAGGTCCTCGTCGGTGACCTCGACGGCGTCGACCTCGACCTCGATGGAGGAGAAGTCCTCGGGGAGCTCCAGGGCCGGGCGCACGTCGACCTCCGCGGTGAAGTTCAGCGTCTCGCCGTCCTTCAGCTCGGTGATGTCGACCTCGGGCTGACCCAGGACGTTCAGCTCGGCCTCGTTGACCGCCTCCGTGTAGAACTTCGGCAGCGCGTCGTTGACGGCCTCCTCCAGCACGGCGCCACGGCCGAACCGCTGGTCGATGACCCGGGCGGGGATCTTGCCCTTGCGGAAGCCCTTCACCGTGACCTGCTGGTTGATCTTCTTGTACGCCGCGTCGAGGCTGTCCTTGAGCTCCTCGAAGGGCACCTCGACAGTGAGCCGAACCCGGGTCGGGTTCAGGGTCTCCACGGCGCTCTTCACGGTTCGGTCTCCTTGTGGCTGACTTCTTGGGTTTCGCCGGAGCCAGACAGGTCCGGCGGATCGTCGCCCGGAGGAGTTCATTGGCCGAGTAGGCCGGACACACGGGCGCGCAGCTTGCATAGTAACCGCAGGCGCCGAACGGGCCCAAAAGCGATCACCACGGCGTGGGCCGCCTTGATCGCGCTGGTGGTCGGGGTGGCGGGATTTGAACCCACGGCCTTCCGCTCCCAAAGCGGACGCGCTACCAAGCTGCGCCACACCCCGTCTGGTGCGAGACGTAGGGTACATGGCCACCGCCGCGGCGACCGCCGCATTTCCCGAGCGTCGCGGGGCGCCGCCGCGAGGCTCGGCGGCGGCCGGACAACGGGTGTGCGTCCCGGGGCGCCGACCCGCTACGATGCGTGCAGTGCCGCGGTCGACCGACCTGCGGCGCGCTGTGTGCGGGCGTAGCTCAATGGTAGAGCCCCAGTCTTCCAAACTGGCTACGCGGGTTCGATTCCCGTCGCCCGCTCCAGAGTGACTCAGGCCCAGGTGAGAGGGTGTTTCCCCGCTCCCTGGGCCTGAGTCGTCGACGAGGCCGGATCAGTCGTCCGTGTCCCCCGCGTGCCCCTTCCGGCCGGAACCACGCTTCAACGCCTTCACGATCATCTCGTCCACCACGTCGGCGATCTGCCGTTCCCGCTCCATGTTGGCGTACTGGTAGATGAGGACCGCGCGCGGTGCTGTGGCCGAGCCGGGTCGTCAACTCCTTGGTTGAGGCGTTCGTCCGCGACGCCAGGGTGTTCCCGGTGTGCCGAAGATCATGGAAGCGCAGTCCCTCGACGCCGGCGGCGGCGCACGCCTTGTGCCACAGCCGTCATGCCCAGGTGCTGCGCGGATTGCGGGCGATCTCTTGAAGTGCTCTCCGGGCTGATGCCGGGAGATTCCTGCCTACCTTGCGGTGGCGGACTTGACGCCGCGGGAGCGCCTGACGACTGCCCTTCCGGCAGCCGGGACGAGCGCGTGGCCCATCCGGTACAGGTGCAAGACGTTCCGGGCGGCGTTGTGGTCGGCGTTACCGGACCAGCCGCAGCCTTCGTTCTTGCATACGAACACGGCCTGGGACTCCGCTCCGCGCGCCGCTCCTGCCTTCGGCCCGCTCCGCGTGGGCTGCGCCGACGCGCGCCCACATGTGGATGGGGCCGGTGGCCATGAGTCGATCACCGCATATCGCGGCAACGGCCAAAGCAAGCTTCCGGCGGGGGCGCTCAGGCTCCGAGACGGCGGGGGCGCCGTTCGCAAGTGCGGGGTGGGGACAGTGCGATCGCTGACACGCTTGACAGCCACCGAAGGACTCTCAGGTCAGACCACGGAGAGCAGGACCACCAGCAGCACCAGGCCGGCCGCCGCCGGGCCAAGGATCTCGTACGCCCAGCGCACCTCGGGCTGACCCTGCCCCTCCTTGGTCACGGCACCTGCTTCATGGAGCGCACGCAGGCTCTCCATGGTTCTGTCGGATTTCGGCCGCAGTCGTTCTGCCTCTGCGTTCGGCCGGTCGGGCCGTCCTGCGTCGAAGAGCCCGCGGCGGTCCAGGACACGGCCACCCGGACTCAGCGCGGACGAGGACTCGACCATCCTGACCCGCTCGCGGCTGGCTCGCTTCAGGCCACGCGTGGAGACCGGGATGGCCCACAACTGGTACTTGGTGCCGATCTGGTCGAAGACCTCATTGGAGTGACCAGCCCGCAGACCGGAGACTGCGCTCCAGGGCAGTGTGATGGTGCGGAATGGGTTGCGGACGCGCAGCCGGTGGTCGTTGGCGAAGACCGCAGGCCGCAAGGTGAAGGCGATCAGCAGCGGAATCAGCAGCAGCATCCACGCCAGTGCTTTCCAGGGCACGCCACCCTCGGCGCTGAAGACCGCGCTGAGGCCAAACCCCAGGACGACGGTAAGGAGTACTGCTCCTGTGGCGATGCCGACGGGGGACCGGAAGACACGGTCGGTGGAGGCGGGCTGTGCGGCGGGGAGTGGTGACTGCGGGTCCGATGTCGACATGTGTGCGATCGTGTCTGACACGGGCACAGCCCGAAGAGCAGTGCGCCCGCCAAGTTCGGCAACGAAAAGGCCACCGCAGCGACTGCGGGGCATGGAAGTTGCCCAAGACGAAGATGACCGTCGCCAACGCCCTTCGCGTGGGTCCTGGCTGCGACTCGGATCTACGAATAACCGTGCGTCCGCATACGCGATCTTCCAGGCTGGCTACGCGGGTTCGATTCCCGTCGCCCGCTCCGCTTCGAGGCCCCGGTGTCCGTCACCGGGGCCTCGTCGTGTTCTCCGGGCCTCGTCACGCCTGCCGGGCCTCGTCACGGGCCGGGCCCGCTCCGCGGTCCTCAGAAGCTGATCGAGTTGATCGTTTCGGCGAGGGAGTTGAGGAACCGGTTGATGGACGGGGCCATGCCGGTGGAGGCGAGGAAGAAGCCGAAGAGGACGGCGACGGCGGCCGGGCCCGCCTTGATCGAGCCACCGCGCATCAGCACCACCAGGATGATCGCCAACAGCAGCACAACTGACAGTGAAATGGCCACAACAGATCACACCCTAGATCGTCCGCTCTCCCGGCCCGGGGATGCGGCCCCCGCACCCCCGCCAGAGACCATCGTGCCACCAACGCGGCCCCATTATGCGGGCCGTGACGCAACGTCCGTCCCCGTCGGCCCGGCCGCGGGGCCCGCACGATATTTCGACGGGCGTACTGACGCGCCGAATTGAGCAATCACGGCGCCGCATTCACACAACCCGAGCACAGGCAGTACGAATTACCGTCACGTGCCGTCCACCAATCCTGCGCGCGACCCCCGTTCGCGCCATTTGTCAGGGATTCGATGTGGATGAACCGTGACATCTCGGGCGCCTTTTTAGCTGATCACGGAACGATTAAGAGGGAATGGCGTGGAGCGTTTCACGGAAAGCCGTGGGCGCCGCTAGGGTGCCTCAGATGTTCCAGCGTGACGCGTTCTTCGACAACGCCAAGTACCTGGCGATCGTGCTGGTGGCCGTGGCCCACTCCTGGGAACCGCTCAAGGGCGACAGCCGGGCGCTGCAGGCCGCGTACCTCGTCGTGTACGCCTTCCACATGCCGGCGTTCATCGTCGTCTCCGGGTTCTTCTCCCGGAGCTTCGACGGCAGCCCCAGACGGCTGCGGCGGCTGATCACCGGGGTCGTGGTGCCGTACGTCGTCTTCGAGACCGCCTACACGCTCTTCCGGCGCTGGGTCGGGGGCGAGGACGCGGACGTCAGTCTGCTCGACCCCTGGTACCTCACCTGGTTCCTGTGCGCGCTGTTCGTCTGGCGGCTGACCGCACCGGTGTGGCGGGTGGTGCGGTGGCCGGTGCCGATCGCGCTCGGCGTCGCCATGCTGGCGTCGGTCTCCCCCGCCATCGGCGACGACCTCGACCTGCAGCGGGTCCTGCAGTTCCTGCCCTTCTTCGTGCTGGGGACGTGTCTGAGGCCCGAGCACTTCCGGCTCGTGCGGCGCCGCGAGGCGCGCGTCGCCGCCGCGGCGGTGTTCGCTGGGGCGCTGGGCCTGGCGTGGTGGGCGGTGCCGCGGATGGACACGGGCTGGCTCTACCACGCGGACTCCGCACAGGAGCTGGACCGGCCGTGGTGGTCGGGGCCGCCGACGCAGCTCGCGCTGTTCGGGTGCGCCGTGGTGCTGACGGCCTGCTTCCTGGCACTGGTGCCGGGGCGGCGGACGTGGTTCACGCCGCTGGGGGCCGGGACGATGTACGGCTACCTGCTCCACGGGTTCCTGGTCAAGGGCGCGGACTACCTCGGGTGGTACGACCACGGGCCGCTGCACAGCCCCGGCGGGGAGGTGCTGGTCAGCGTCGCCGTGGGGGTCGCCGTCACGCTGATGTGCGCCTCGCCCGTGCGGCGGGCCCTGCGGTGGGTGGTCGAACCCAGGATGGAGTGGGCGTTCCCCCCGGAGGCCGTGCAAATTGCCCGGGAACGGGAGCGGGAGAAGGCCGCGGTCTGAGCGGGAGAGGCGGCGGTCTGAGGGAACGGCACGGCGGGCAGCCGTGCGTCGGCGCCGGACCGTCGTCGGCGGTCGATCGCCCGGCGCCTCGTGTCCCCGGCGCCTCGTGTCCCCGGCGCCTCGTGTCCCCGGGTCAGCTCCCCTTGAGGTGCCGCATCAGCTGCTCGAAGTCCTTCCAGCCCGACAGGTCCGACGGATCGCCCGGCAGCGGGTAGTACAGGGACGGGCGGGTGCGGGGGCCCAGTTCCCTCGGGGCCTCGGCCAGGGGGGTGCGCCGCGCCCGGTCGCCCGGCATGGAGCGCACCTCCTCCGCGCCCAGCACGAACGCGTACGGGACGCCGGGGCCCTCGAAGTGCGCGGGGACCGAGAGGTCGCGGCGGGCCCGGCGGATCTGCACCAGCATGGACTGCAGGTCATGGCGGGTGGCCAGGGCCTCGGCGGCGCGCTGGACGGCCTCCGTGGCGGGCTCCTCGCCCGCGCCGTAGCCGAACGCCAGGGTGACGTCCTCCTCCACACCGCCCTTGGTGCGGGTGACCCGCAGGGTCGCGAGGGCGGGGCGCTCGGGGGTGCCGACAACCACGAACCAGGTCGGCTCGGGCGACCGCTCGTGGGCCACGTCCGTCAGCCCGCGCAACGACCAGGGCAGGTTGGCGGGCTCCTCGGTGCCCCAGCCCGCCGGGGGCTCGCCGGTGATCTCCCGCCACACGGCCTCCAGGGCACCGCCGAGGACGAGGCGGTCGTCGGCGGGGTGCACGCAGCGGAAGGAGACCGCCAGCTGGCGCTCACCGGTGTCGGCGATGTCCCGGGTGAAGGTCTCGGCGATCGGGGTGCGCGGGTCCCTCGGGGTGGCCTCGGGGGACGTGACCGTCACGAAGAGGCCGTTGTTCCATTCCAGGACGGCGCCGGACAGCCCGTCGTAGTAGCCGCACTGCTCGTCCTGGACCACCCAGCGGGAGGGCCAGCCGGGCAGGCTCTGGCGGACCGCCGGGGAGAGACGCGTGCCGGCCGGGGTGACGATCTGCAGGCCGAGTTCCGCGTCGGCGGCCGCCCGGAAGGCGTCCGCGAGCCACGCCGTCATGGCGACGACGGGGCGGTCCTGGATGACCACCGCGACCTTGTCGGTGAGGACGTCCACGGCGGGCTGTGCGGCGGCCGGGACCGGCGCCGCGCTCACCCCGTCGGTGTCGACGACGGCGAGGGACCGGGCGGCCTCCGGAGGCCAGGCGGTGCCGCCGACGAGGGTGGCGACGCGCGCGGCGAACGTGCCGGCCAGCGCCTCGGCCTCGGCGACGCCGGTGGTGGCGCGCGCCTCGGTCCACCAGTAGGGGACCTCGGGTTCGTCGGCGCCCAGCAGCCGCCGCGCCTCGCCCCGGACCTGGACCAGCAGGGGTGCCTCCACGGAGACCAGGGGCCGGCCCCGCTCGTCGTGGAGACGGACCAGCGCGCCGTCCCCCTCGGCGCCGACCAGCTTGTCCGGGCCGCCGGACAGCAGGCCGGCCAGCACGCTCAGCGGGTCGGGCATCTTCTTCGTGAGGGCGATGACGTCCTTCGTCACGGGTTCACCTCGGCTCCGTGTAAACGGTCTGGATCAGCCGGTTCGGCTCGCCGCGGCGCACCAGCACGCCCCGGCCGGGCGGCTGCTGGGAGGCGTAGACGCCGGTGAAGAGCTGGCCCTCGCTGCGGTCGCCGGCCATCACCAGCGCGGTCGCGCCGGACTCGCGCAGGCCCATCATCAGCGGTTCGTACAGGCCTCGCGAGGCGCCCGCGACGCGGCGGGTGAGGACGAAGTGCAGGCCGATGTCCTGCGCCGAGGGGATGTACGGGACGAACGGCGCGAGCGGCTGCTGGCCGGCGGTGGTGAGGACGTCGTAGTCGTCGACGAGGATCACGATGCGCGGCCCCGCGAAGGTGCCCGGCTCCAGGTCGCCGCCCTCGGCGTCGTCGGGCAGGCGCTTCTCCAGCTCGGTGGCGATACCGGCGGCCAGTCCCCCGCACAGCTTGGCGTTGTAGGCGTAGCCGCCCCGGTACTCCTCGGGGATGACACCGCGCAGCCCGCGCCGGGGGTCCATGACCCCGAAGACCAGTTCCTCGTCGCTGTAGCGCTCCATCAGGCCCTGGGCGACCGCCTTGAGCAGGTTGGTCTTGCCGCACTCGCTGTCGCCCATGATCAGCAGGTGCTGGTCGTGGTGGAACAGGTCGAGCAGGACCGGCGCCAGCTTGGTCTGGTCGAGGCCGATGGGGACGCGGCGCGGCTCGGCCGCCGGGCCCGGCAGCAGCTGCGGCTCCAGGAGGTGCGGGAGGACCCGTACGGGCTGGGCGACCTCGCCGGTCCAGGTGGCGCGGACCTGGCGTGCGGTGCGTTCCAGGACCGCGCCGAGGTCGGCGGTGTCGGCCTGGCCGTCGGTGCGGGGCAGGGCCACCTGCGCGAAGAGCTTGCCGTCGGTGAGGACGCGGCCCTTCTCGTCGGCCGACAGGGTCTGGGCGAGCTTGCGCTCGATGCTGGACTCGCTCGGGTCGTTCAGCCGCAGCTCGACGCGGGTGCCGAACTGGGACTGGGTGGCGATGCGCACGTCGTTCCAGCGGAGCATGGCGGCGACGACGTGGATGCCGTAGCCGCTGCCGCGCTTGAGGATGTCGACGACCGGGTCGTCCAGTTCGTCGAAGTCGTCGCGCAGCGCGCCGAAGCCGTCGATGAGCAGGACGATCTCCGTGGAGGCCAGCTCGGGGAGGCGTCCGGCGGCGCGCAGGGTGCGCAGCTGCTCGACGGAGTCGATGTTGTGGACGCGGAAGAGTTCCTCGCGCTGGTCCAGCATGCCGCGCACCGAGTCGATGGTGCGGGCGGCGCGTTCCCGGTCGGCGCGGCCGGCGACCCCGCCGACGTGCGGCAGCCCGGAGATCGCCTGGAGGCCGCCGCCGACCAGGTCGAGGCCGTAGACGCCGACCTCCTGCGGGGTGTGGGTGAGCGCCAGGGACAGGGCGAGGGTGCGCAGCAGGGTGGTCTTGCCCGACTGGGGGCCGCCGATGACCGCGGCGTGGCCGCCGGCGACGGTGAGGTCCAGGCACCACTGGCCCTGCCACTGTCTGGTGGGGTCGTCGACGAGGCCCATCGGCACCTGGAGCGGGCCCCGCCCGCTCGTCGACGAGCGCTCCGCGCGCCCCCGGTGATCGGCGAGCCGCATGCCGCGCGGGCCGACCTCCAGGGGCCCGGCGACCTTGTCGAGGGCGATGGCCTCGGGCAGCGGCGGCAGCCAGATCTGGCGGACCGGGCGGGCCCCGGAGTGCTCGATCCGGTCGACCATGACGCCCATCTCGGTGGGCCCGGTCTCCCGGCGCCGCATCTTGGGCTCCTCCGGCGCCTGGTTCTCGTCCTCGCCGAGCGTGTTGTAGGCCTCGTACTCCAGGGCGAGCGGCCCGGTGTCCTCGGCCTCGCGCTGGACGGGGCCGCTGTACGCGCCGGACACGTAGCTGGCCTTGAACCGCTCGTAGTGGCTGGTGTCGACCTTGAGGTAGCCGAAGCCGGGCAGCGGCGGCAGGTGGAAGGCGTCGGTGGTGTCGAGGACGGTGCGGGACTCGTCGGCGGAGAAGGTGCGCAGGCCCAGCCGGTACGACAGGTAGGTGTCCAGGCCCTTGAGCTTGCCGCCCTCGATGCGCTGCGACGACAGCAGCAGGTGCACGCCGATGGAGCGGCCGATGCGGCCGATGGACAGGAACAGGTCGATGAAGTCGGGCTTGGCGGTGAGGAGTTCGCCGAACTCGTCGATGACGACGAACAGGTGGGGCAGCGGGTCGAGGTCGGGCCGCTTCTCGGCGCGCAGGGCGGCGTAGTGACCGATGTCGGCGACGTTGCCGGCGTCCTTGAGCACCTGCTGGCGGCGCTTGACCTCGCCGGCGAGGGAGGCGTGGACGCGTTCGACGAGGCCGGCCTGGTTCTCCAGGTTGGTGATGACGCCGGCGACGTGCGGCAGGTCCGCGAAGGGGGCGAAGGTGGCGCCGCCCTTGTAGTCGACGAGGACCAGGGCGAGGTCCTCCGGCGGGTGGGTGGCGACCAGGGCGAGGACGAGGGTGCGCAGCAGCTCGGACTTGCCGGAGCCGGTGGCGCCGACGCACAGGCCGTGCGGGCCCATGCCCAGTTCGGAGGACTCCTTCAGGTCGAGCAGCACCGGCTCGTGGGAGTCGCTGATGCCGATCGGCACGCGCAGGAAGGCGCGTTCGCCGCGCGGCGCCCACAGCCGGGACAGGTCCAGGTCGGCGACGTCGTCGATGCCGAGGAGTTCGGCGAAGTCGACGGGCCCGGACAGCGGGGCGTCGACCATGGACTCGGCGGACAGGCGCAGCGGGGCGAGCATGCGGGCGAGGCCCTCGGCGAACGGCACGCCGACCTCGTCGACGGTGCCGTGGGCGCTGATCGGCTCGTTCTCCCGCAGGTCCTCGATGAGGACGTTCTCTGCGTCGACGGTGATGCGCACCCCGACGTGGCCGGGTTCCTGGACCCGCTCGTCGAGCAGGTGCAGCACGGTGACGCCCATCTCGCGCAGGCCGACCGCGTCGTCCGGCCGGGGCAGGTCGACGGCGTCGTCGCCGTGCGCGTCGGCGACGACCAGCAGCCGGGACGACATGGCCAGGGCGTCCTTGCCGGACAGGCCGCGGCGCACCTCGGCCGCGTAGGAGGCGCGGCGGCGCAGTTCGGGGCCGATCTGGCGGGCCAGCTGGGGCAGGGAGGCGGCGATGCGGCGGGCGGCGACCGGTCCGTCGAACTGCTCGGTGTCGAGCAGGTGCGGCAGCCACTTGGCCCACTCCCAGTCGGGGATCCGGTCGCCGGCGGCGGCCAGCGCCATCGGCACGTCGTCCGGGGCGTGCATCGCGGCGGTCTGCACCAGCAGGGCGCGTGCGACGCGCAGGGTGTCCTCGCGGGCGCCGATGACGCTGATGTTGCCGACGCGGTCCAGCGGGACGGTGAGCGGGAGTTCGGTGCCGGTGCGGAAGCGGGCGGACAGCGCGGACGCCTCGTTCAGCATGAACTGGTCCGGCGGGGTCAGCACGGACGAGCCCTGCTGGCCGACCTTCAGGTCGCGGACCGGCATCTCGCCGGTGCCGAGGCGCACCCGCAGGAAGTCGCCGTCCGTGCGGCGCCGCTCCCACAGCCGGGCGGGGTCGCGGACGATGTCGTAGAGGGCGTCCGGCGGCGGGTTGAGCACCTGGGCCTTCTCCCGGCGCTCCTTCTCCTCCTTGGACAGTTCCTCGCGCAGGTCCTCCAGGTAGGCGAGGTAGGCCTCGCGCTGGGTGCGGCGGGTGCGCTGTGCCTTGCCGCGCTGCGAGAAGACCAGGGTGAGGGAGCCGACGACGGTGACGACGAGGATGATCGCGCCCAGCCCGGCGAACTGGCTGTTGCGCACCACCGTCATCATCACGACGGACGACATGACGCCCGCGACGGGCAGCAGCGAGGTGGCGATGGAACCCGCCTTGCCCTCGGGCAGGTTGGGCGGGGCCTCTATGGTGCGGGCCTCGGTGGGCGCGGGCGGCCGGGTGGTGCGCGCCGGGCGATGGATCAGTCGGGTGCTCATCGTCCTAAGCCTCTGTGGGGTCCCTTCGGGGGCGGTCAGCGGCGCTTCTGGGACAGTTCGAAGACCTCGGCGGCGAGCCGGGTCACGGACTGCCGGGTCGCCCGGGCGAGCAGGTCGGTGCGGATGGTGCCGCCGGCCGCGAGGTGCCGGTCGTAGGGCAGCACCCGCACGGCCGCGCCGCTCGCTTTCAACTGCTCGGCGGCCCTGTCGAGGTCGAGCCCGGGGTGCGGTGCCGTCTCGGCGAGCACGACGACGGTGGTGGCCATGATGTCGCGGGGCAGGCTGCGCATCCAGTCCAGGACCGCGTGGGTGCTGGCGACGCCCTCCAGGGTGGCGGGCACGGTGAGGACGCGGGCCTGCGCGGCGGACAGCGCGGTCCGGGCGACCTCGGCGGGCAGGGTCTCGCAGTCGACGACGGTCACGCCGAAGTAGCGGCGCAGGTTGACCATCACCCGCTCGTAGCCCCTGGTGTCGAGCATCGCGCCGACCTGCCCCTGGCTGCCGGGCAGCAGCCAGGCGTTCTCCGGGAGCTGCACCAGGTAGCCGGTGACGTCCAGCAGGGACATCTGCGGTTCGGCGATGGCGGCGAGGTCGCCGGTGGTCCAGCGCAGGTGCTCCGCGCCGAGCCGCAGCGGCAGCGAGCCGAGCGCCGGGTCGGCCTCCACGAGCAGCACCGGGTCCTGCCGGTAGTGGGCGTAGGTGGTGCCGAGCAGCGCGGCGACGGTCGTCTTGCCGGAGCCGCCGCGGATGGAGGTGACGGCGATCTGGCGGCCGGTGGTCACCGCCCGCTGGAGGACCTCCGCGGTGGCCGTGGTCTCGGCGACCTCGCGAGCGGCCGAGGAGGAAACGGTACGGCGCACGGCGCGCAGCGCGCGGGTGCCGAACGGCTCGCCGCGGCGGGGCTTGAGCCCGGTGGCCGCGAGCCGCTTGTCGAGGACGGGGCGCGAGTCGGGGGTGCCGCGGTTCTGCCGCTGGGCGGCGGGCCGGGGAGCCGGGCGGGGGGCGGCCTGGGCCGCTGCGGGGGCCTGCGGCTGGGGGAACTGGGGCTGGGCGGCCTGGTCGGCGTACTGCTGCTGCGAGGGCTGAGGAGCGGCGTACGGCTGCTGGTACTGCTGCCGGGCGCCCTGGTCGGCATGCGGCTGCTGCGGGTAGCCGTACGCCGGGTCGGGCGCGGGCTGTTGCTGCTGCGGGTAGCCGTACGCGGGGTCGGGCGCGGGCTGTTGCTGCTGCGGGTAGCCGTACGCGGGGTCGGGGGCGCCCGGCTGCTGCGGGTAGCCGTAGGCGGCGGGGGGCTGCTGCGCGGGGACGCCGTGCTGCGGCTGCCGCTGGGGCTGGGGCTGTTGGCCCTGCTGCGGCTGCTGCGGCTGCTGCTGAGCCCCGGTGCCGCTCTGGTCGTTCCTCAGATCGCGCAGTACGTCGTTCTGCCAGTTGCTGTCGCCGCTCGGCATGTCGCCCTTCTCCCTTTGCCTCGTCGTCCCGCCCGCAGCGCCGACGTGTCCCCTCAAGACCTCAGAACTTGTCGAGCAGTTGCCCGTAGATGCCGAACACCCCGACGGCCAGCGGGAAGAGCCCGATCACCCCGAGGGACTCGACGAGATCGGCCATCCGCCGCAGCCGGACCCGTACGTGCTCGGGCGGCTCGATCGCGAGGACGAGCAGCGGCAGCAGCGCCGCGGCGGCCAGCAGGGCCAGGGCCCCGCCGCCCCCGGCGTGGTCCAGCCACAGCACCGCGAGGCGTACGACGAGCACGCCCGCCGCGCCGAACAGCGCCACCACCTCGGCGACCAGCGGGAAGGCGCGGGCCCGTGACAGCAGCACCACGGCGGTGAGCGAGGCCAGCGTCACCGACCAGGCGGTCGGCTCCTCGGCGGTGGTCAGCAGCCAGCCGCCCGCCGCGGCCGACGCGGCGGCGACGACGGTGGCCAACGCGAGCCCGCGGTGGGTGGCGGCCAGCGCGTTGGAGACCTGGTGGCGGCTGACGGACACCCCGGTGGAGCGCTTGTCGTCGAGACCGGTGAGCCCGGACGCCATCAGCGCCAACCGCGGCAGCAGGCCGAGCAGGACGACGGAGAACACCGCCATCACCGCGCCGAGCCGGTCCGGCTTGTCCTGGACTGCGGCCACCGCCTCCCAGACGGCGGCCACGGCTACCCCGGCCGCGGCGCCGATGAGCCCGCCGCGCCCGAGGGGTGAGAAGTAGGCGAGCAGCACCAGGGCGAGGACCAGCGCACCGACGACCCCGGCGAGACGTGCCTCGCCCGACCAGTCGTAGGCGTCGGCGGCCGTCCAGGCGGCGAGCAGTCCGAGCCCGCCGGAGGCGAGCAGGAGAGCGGTGGCCAGTCCCCGGTTGCCCTGGCCGATCTTCGCCACGGCGGCGCCGGTGACCAGGAGGACGACGGTGGCGACCGCGAGGGCGGTGGCGACCGACTCCAGAGCGAACTCGCGCCGGGCCAGCACCGCGGCGGCGACGGCGAACGCGATGGTGGCCACGCCGGCGCTGACCCGGCGCGCGGCCGGGCGCCAGCGCCAGGCGCGCAGGTCGAGGTCGTCGGCGACCTGGTCGGTCACGTCGTGCACCACCGGCGCCGGGGGCGCGGCGTGCGCGCGGACGAGTTGCAGGACGGCGCCGTCCGGGACCTCGGCGGAGGACAGCGTGGCGTCGTTCGGCAGCACCGAGCCGTCGGAGGTGACCAGTTGACGGGTGGTCGGCCGGGAGGCGACCCGGTCGTCGAGCAACCGCAGTATGTCGGGGAGCAGTTGGCCGATCGGGGTGTCCGACGGCAGCACCAGGTCGGCGCGTCGCCGCTCACCGATCAGGGTGATGCGGCTGAGCTGGGTCCGAGACGTCGTTGCAGTGCTCACCACTCACCGGAACCTATCATCGCGTCGTTTCGGCCATCCGCCCCATTTGAGGTGGCCACGTCACCCATGCGTATGCCCTTCACCGCTTCTCCCCATCCGTGCCCGTGCCCGCGCTCGCGCCCGTGCTCGACGACGGACCCGCGCCCGTCGGGCCACTCGTCGGGGCTCCCGTGGGGTTGTACAGCTGTTCCTGCCGCTGCTGCTGCTTCTCCTTCTCGGCCTTCTGCTTGGCGAGCGTGGCCTGGAGGAAGGACCAGCCGACGCACCCCGCGCACAGCACGGCGGCGATGGCGATGCCCGCGAACATCTTGCCGAGCCGCTCGTCCAGCGTCCGCCGGCCGCGCTGCGCGCCGAAGAGCAGCGCGTCACGCATCCTGCGCCGCCGCACCGCCACCGACTCGAGCAGCTGGCTGTCGTAGTCCCGTGCCATGAGGTCGTCGTCCCGTGCTGGATGCCGTCAGTCTTGTGATGAATCTTGCGTCGAGGTCGTCGTGCGGGGCTTGCTCAGTCGTCGGAGGTGAGGCCGAGGAACCGCCTCATCGCCGCGTACTTGTGCGTCAGACGCCGCGCGGTCGCCTCGTCGAGCACGGCCAGCCGGTCCGGGTCGGCGTTGTGCGCGAGGTCGGCGGCCTTGACCAGCCGGGCACCCGGCGTGTCCAGGATCCGCCGCGCGTACGCCTCGGGCGGCTCACCGGACCGCTTGGTCATGGCCCGTACGACGTCCTTGGTGCGCTGCGGGAGGGGGGCCGCGTCGAGCCAGGCGTCACTGAGCGCGTCGTCCTCGAGGGCGTCGTGCAGCCACGCGGCGGCGACCAGCTCGTCACCCCCGCCCCGCGCGCGTACCCCCTCGGCCACGGCCCGCAGATGCTCGGCGTACGGCCGACCGGCCTTGTCCGTCTGCCCGGCGTGCGCGGCACACGCGACGGCCTCGACCTCGGCGAGACTCATCGGCACGGCATGCTCCCCCCTACTTTGCCTGTGCAACATAAGGCACGGAAGGGTGGGGAGTACACCCGGGGTCCGAGACACCTTCCCGGCGGGGCCTCAGTGCGCGCTGAGATACAGGTAGAGGACCCACAGCACCGGGACGAACGCCACGTAGGCGAGCGGCCTGCGGTACACCGGCACCCCGGGGTCGATCTGCCGGCCGTGCGTCCCGGGCGCGGGGGCCCCGAGCTTCCTCACCTTGCGGGCGGCCAGCAGGTTGTAGAGCACGGTGAACGGCGTGAACAGCACCGCGGAGAACGGGCTCCACCACCCCTGCCACAACGTCTCCGTCATCAGCGCCCGGTACACGGCGAGCCCGCAGGTCCCGCACATCATTCCCTCCACCTTCCGGAAACTCATCAGCACGATCAGCCCGCGGTGCGCGCGGAAGGTGACCTGAGCGGCGGGAGAACCTCCACAGAACCTGCACCCGAGGGCTGGGGGGTGGGGGTAGGGCATGTGGGCGGGGTGGGGGTAGCCGGGTGGGGTCTGCGGGTAGCCGGGTGGGGTCTGCGGGTGGCCGGATTGAGGGTGCGGGTAGCCGAGTTGAGGGTTCGGGTAGCCGGATGGGGTCTGTGGGGGGACGGGCGGCTGCGGGTGGCCGGGCTGGGGTGGGGAGGGCTGGGCGTACGGGTTCGGGGCGGCGGCCTGGGGAGGGGCGGCGCCGGCCGGGGCGGGGTTGGGGTGCGTCGGTGGGGACATGTAGGGGTTGCCCTGGGGCGGGGTGGTCATACGGGAGCCGTCTCTCCGAAGGTCATTTGATGAGGCCGAGGCGGACGCGCGCACGGGTGCGCTCGCAGGGGCAGCGCTTAAGGTGTGGCGACCTGCTCCTTCAGCGCGGCGAGCGCTGCCGAACCAGGTCCGCTAATCAGCCTTGGCGAGGGCCTCGACCGCACCGGCATCCGGGGCGTCCGACAGGGAGCCCGGGAGGGGGCGACCCTTGCCGGCAGTCTCCGAGGCGCCGTACAACTCGGCTAGAGCCTGCGACGGCAGAAGCCCCCGCTCCTTGGCGTTGCGCAGCCGGCGCATCCAGAAGCCGCTCTCGTTCGCAGCGCGGGGCCCTCCGGCCTGGCGCGGTTCGAAGGCGGCGGCGTGGTCTTCGTCACCGGCCCACAGGTAGCCGAGCACGGCGCCGTCCTGCTTGTCGACGACCGTGAAGTACCGCACCGGCTTGTCGGTGTGGTTGCGGTATCTCGGCGGCCCCGAGACGAGATTGAAGTGCACGTCCTCGTCGAAACGCGGGTTGATCGGTCGTTCACTGCTCATGGCGTCCATGTTCCTTGGGTTCGGGCTGATCCGCGACGCGGGCTAAGAGGCTACGGCCTCGGCAGGATCTCCCCGTATACGTGCCACTTGCCCGCCTGGTCCATGAAGACGCGCGTCACCTTGTACTCGGAGCCCTTCGCGAGCAGCAGCTCTCGTTCTCCCGGGTACTTGGAGAGGTGGTCGATCCAGAGGGCGGGGGTGCCCTTCGCCACCCGCAGGTGCATCCACACTGGCTTCTGGTCGAACGGCGGAGGCGGCGACTTACCCAGGGCCGTCGAGGTGAAGGCCTTGTCGTCGAACACGCCGCCCTCCATGTCCGCCGGGGACTTCAGCGGCTGGCCGTCAATCTTGATGTGGTCGACCCCGGTGCCCCGGACGACCATGATGTCCTCCGGCACGGGGCGAGCATCCATGACCCGATCCATCTCCTCGATGGTGTGCTTGAGGGAGTCGTCCAGCGGCGTGTTCATCCGCAGATGGCTGTTGATCAGGTCGTACTCGTTGCCGCTGTACGTCCTCAGCGCTTCCCGCGACTCGTCGGGCAGATTGTCCAGGAAATCGTTCCAGTAGGCGTTGCCGTACGCCAGCCCCGCGGCGTTGCTGGACCTGGGCCCGGGGTTGGTGCCGTGGGCCAGTTCGGCCTCGGCCACCGCGTGTTTCTCCGCGTCGGTGGCCAGGTTATCGAAGTCGTCGGCCGACATGTGCGGCTGGTACTCGAACGGCCCCCCTGCCCCGGGGTGCCCCGGCACGTCCGTACCGGTGTGTCCCGGCGCGGTCGAGGCGTCGGTGCCGTGGTGGGCGCCGGTGTCCACGACGTCGTCGCCGAGGCCGGTGTGGTCGCCGGCGTCCGCGTGGTCGCCGGTGTGGGAGGCGTCGTCCGCCTGGTCGCCGGTGTGCACCGCGTCGTCGCCGTGACCGGCGCCGTGCGCCGCGTCGTCGGTGTGGCCGACGGGGAGGTCGTGGCCACCGGTGTGCGGTGTCGCCGTCGGGGTCTCGTGCGGCGTGGTCGCCGGGACGTCGTGGGCGGCGCCGGTCGCCGGGGTGTCGTGGTACCAGGGGGACGGCGTCGTGCCGGGGTGGGCGGCTCCGGTGCCCGTGGGGTGCGGGGTGCCGCCGTAGATGCCGTCGCCGGAGTGCGGCATGCCGTACGCACCGGTGGGGGTGCTCGTGGGGTGCGGCACGCCCTGGCCGTACGCGCCGTCGGGGGCGGGCGTGTGTGCGCCGGCCGCCGGGACACCGCCGTCAGCCGTGTGGGCGGCACCGCTCGGGAAGCCCGTCGGCTCGGGGGCCTGGATCGTCCAGTGGGACGGCAGCCCGGCCGGGGTGGTGCTGTGCGGAACCGTCGGGGTGTCGAGGGAGCCGGTGGGCGGCAGCAGGTTGCCGTTCGGGTCCAGCCCGTGGCCGGTCGGCAGCTCGATGGAGCCGTCCGGGAGGTGCGGGATCTCGATGTTGCCGACGCCCTTCAGCGCCTTGCTGATGTCGCCGATCTTCGACAGACCCGCGCCCGCGCCCTTGGCGACATACGTCATCGGGTCGATGACCTTGCCCGCCTTGCCCGCAGCCGAGAGCACCTTGGCGACCGCGCCCGCCTTGCCCGCACCCGACACACCCGCACCCGCACCACCGGTGAGGACCGTGGTGACGACGTTGAAGGTGACGGCGCCGGCGGCGCGGCCGGGGTTCTTGCCCCACTCGTCCCACGCCACCAGCGCCTTGCCGGTCTCCTTCATCGCCGTACGCGAGTCACGGATCCAGGAGGGCAGCTTGTCATCGGGAAGCAGCCAGAACGCCGTCCCCACACCCGGGATGGCGCTGATCGCCAGACCGGTCGCGAGCTGCGCCAGGCCCTTCCACGCCTGGCCCATCGCCTCCCAGCCGCCGAAGCCCACCAGTGTCCCCAGGCCCTTGATCGTGCCCCAGATCCCGTCCACGATCAGGCCGTCCCAGACAAAGGACTTGATCCAGTGACCCGCCTCGTACCAGTGGTGCCGCTCCTCCACCGGGTCACCCCAGGGAAGCTTGGCGTTCTTCATGTCCTCGGCGTTGAACCCGTACTGGTCCTTACGCTCCGACCCGTCCCCCGCCACCATCTGGGTCCCGCCCCAGATCCCGGTGATCTTGTTGTGGCAGGTCCGCTCCGCCGCCCAGAACGCCGCCACCGTCGCCGTGATGTCGTCCCGGAGCTGGTTGTGCTCCTCGACCTTGTCCTCGTCGTAGTCCCACTCGTCATCGTCCTTGACGGAGCTGACGAACGTCTGGGCCTTCAGCTTCAGATCCTTCAGCTTCTGCACCAGCGGACGGATCTCCGTCGCATACGACGACAACGCCGAGGAGACGGTCTCCAGATCGGTCGCGAAGTCGTTCGCGCGTTCCTGGACCGGCTTGGTGGTGGCGAAGAGCTGCTCGGCCTCCGGGGCGTGGTAGAACGCCGACAGCCCCTGGAACTTGGAGTGGACGTCACCGCCCGTGGTGCGGACATTGCCCGCA
>NZ_JBYIQX010000059.1:0-39425 GCF_057707805.1 Streptomyces sp. bgisy159
CCCCCCCCCCCCCCCCCCCCCCCCCCCCCCCCCGGGCCCTGGTGGTGGCGGTCAGCGCCTACCCTCACAGTGCCGTCCCAGCGGTCATCCCCCGTACAGGTCCGACTCTGCGGGCGGGAGCTCGTTCTCGCTGCGGTTGTGCAGCCAGTTCAGCAGCCGGAAGCCGCGCTCGCTCTGTTCGGCGTTTCCCCACAGCGCGGCCGAGAACGCTGCGACGGTGAGCGCCCCAAAGGTGCCGAGCACGAACATCTGCGGGCCGGTGAGCGACTGGGGCTGGCTTGGGGTGTCCATCGGTGTCCTTCGCGTCAGGTGATGCAGGTGATCCAGCGTAGGAGCCACTCGGAGCGGGCCGTGCAGATATCCGGTGGAACGCCCCTTGCCGGACGCGGTAGCGCGAAGGGGCCCGTCCGAAGACGGGCCCCTTCGTTCCGTGCGGCTGGAGTTACCTGGACTGGATCCACCAGTACAGGGAGCCTCCGACTGCGGTTCCGACGCCGCCGGCCACGCCGAGCACGAATCGCCAGGCAAGCGGCTTACTGCGCCGGACTACTCGGGCGGGCAGACCGTGCCCGCGGCCGATGGGAATCGACGTCGACCCGGGCGCTGGACTTTGTGACGGGCCCGGGGTTCCTGGATTAGCATGCAACTGGTGCTCCGATGGCTTGACGGTCGAAGGTGCATCACCGCAGGGAGCCCTCCCGGCATAGAGGCCTGAGAAACTTCACGCCGGGGCGGGCTCCTTCTGCTTGCCTTGGAGTCTACGAGGCAAGCGGGGGTGTCGGGCGGCCACCGGAACGGATTTCGCACCGCCCAGGCCCAGTTGTTTGAGCGTCAGAGAATCAAGAGTGACTATCCAGAACACTGTTGAGCGCTTTTCGGTTCCGATGTGAATTGGGTCACAGGGAAAACATGCAGGTCGGCGGCCTGTCCAGACGTTTTCCCACATGGAAGTTACTGCACGGAACCGCCAACTCCGAATAGCAAACACAGTCGCCCCACACCAAAAAGCCAGGTCAGAGCCACCCGGGCCATCCCCGGGCGGTCCTTGGGCGCCATCACCGGTCACCAACTCCTCAGCCCAACTCGACTGAGCACCGCTGGTCGCTCAGCGGGCGGAGCTCCGGTTGGAGACCTCGGTGTCGACGAAGATGCTGCGTGCGTCCGAGAGAGTCCGCCGGGATGGCGGCCTCCACACCGATGGACGGATGCCGTCAGCCGGCGGCCGCCGGGGAAGGAAGCCGGACATCGGGATGGAACTCCGCGTACGCCTCGCGGTGTTCGGCGAGATGCTCCCGCCCGGCCTGGGTGACGTGGAGCAGCGGCCAGGGACTACTGACGCGGGTTCAGCGTCGTCCAGAGCTCGGCGCACGCCACGGCCATGGCTCTCTCCCCCCTCCTCCTTCCTGGCGCTGGCGACTGATCGCTGGCCTTCTGTGCGCCGGGTGCTGCCTTACACAGCCGCTCAGCAGCGTGCCGCAGCCGGGAGGTCTCGACCGTGACCGTGGCGTGCGCGTCGTGATCGGACGGGATGAACTTGGCGCCCGCGTCGAGCAGTGCGGCGATCGTCTCGACGACGTCGGCGGCGTCGCGAATCCCTCCGGCCAGGTCGCCGGTCGAGTCCAGCCGATTCTCCGCGCGGGCCAGCTGGTCATACGGCTCCAGGGGACTCCTGAACATATAGGATAATTGCGGTTATCCTGTGCATATGCTGATGCCGGATCAGGACCCCGCCCATAGCTGCGAACCAAGCCCCGCGCTGCAGCAAGCGATGGAAACAGCGGCCGATCCCTGGTATGTGCCGCCGGGGCGTCCGTCCGGACCGCCCGAGCTGGACTTCCCGCCGGTCCGTAACGGCATCGACTACCTCGCCAGCGTCGTCGAGCACCTGGACGAGAACGCCTCGGACGTCGGGCCCCGCGACCTCAAGTACGCCGTCCTGCACCTGCAGGCCGCGGTCGAGGTGCTGCTGAAGGCCCGCCTGCAGCGGGAGCACTGGAGCCTGGTCTTCAAGGACCCCGGGAGGGCGGCCAGGAAGGACTTCGAGAGCGGGGACTTCGAGAGCTGCGGGACCGACGCCACGATCGACCGCCTGCGCGACATCGCGGGGATCGCCATCGACCGCAAGGAGGCCGAGGCGCTGAAGGACCTGGCGAAGGACCGCAACGCCCTACAGCACTACGGCCTGACGCACAACGCCCACGCGGTCGAGGCCCGCGCCGGCCGGGTGCTCGACTTCCTCATGCGCTTCCTGGACATACATCTTCTGCCGCTACTCGAAGGGCAGGAACGTGAGCGGGCAGGGCGGGACATGATCCCGGTGGCAGAGGGGGTGAAGAACATCAGCTCCTACGTCAAAAGGCGCCTCAACCGGCTGCGCGGCGAGCTGGCCGGGCTGGAGAGCCGGACCATCATGTGTCCCTCCTGCGAGCAGATGACCCTCGTCGTCGCCCCGCACAGCGGAGACTGCCGCTTCTGCGGCGCGTCCTGGGACTCGGCCGAGCTGCTGTCCTTCAACTATCTCGGCTGCTCCGACGGCCTGTTGGCCCGGGCCTACCCCTGCCCCCAATGCGACACCGGCGCCTTCGTCGAGGGCGTCAACTTCGCCGACGGCACCAGGCTGTCCGACACCCTGTACTGCTTCGGCTGCAGCGTCCGCCACGAAGCGCGGGACCTCGCAACCTGCGCCGGCTGCAGCCGCCCGTGGCCCGTCGAGGCCGACGCCGACCGCCTGGGTGCCACCCTGTGCCCGGACTGCTGGGATCAGGTCGCGCCGGAGGACGTCGCATGACCACAGTGCTGGAGCGGTCACCGCGGACGACGCTCAACACCATGCGGCGCGACCCGCGCGACCAGTGGCCTGAACATGCCCGGAAGCTGTACGACCACCTGGTCGCGCTGTACGGAGAGGGAGACGTGGTGCCCACCCTCGCGGCCTCCTGGATCGCTCACCAGCGCTCGGTCAACACGCAGAAGGCCTACGCCCGGGGCTTCAAGGTCTTCGAGGAGTTCGCCCGGGAGCACGGCGCGCACCCGATGGCGGTGAAGTTCCCCCTGGCGGACACCTTCCGCCTGTACCTGGAGACGGCGCCCACCTGGGTGCGGGTCAAGGGCGGTCGGCGCGGCGAGATGGTCCGGTCCGGGAAGCCGTACTCGGACGCCTCGCGGGCGAACGCCCTGTCGTCGGCCTCCAGCTTCTTCGCGTACCTGGACGTGGTCAGCGACGAACCGGTGAAGAACCCCTTCGACGCCGTTCAGCGCCCGGTGATCGATCCGAACTACTCGCCCACCCCCGGTTACACCGAGGAACAGTGGGTCACCCTGTTCGTGACCGCGCGTGACCACCACCGGGTCGCCGCGCACCGCAAGCGCGCGTACGCGATGCTGCTCCTGCTCTACACCTGCTGCCTGCGCATCGATTCCCTGCTGAGTGCGCGGGTCGAGCACCTCGGCTACGACAGGGGCCACCACATCCTGCGGATGAAGGTGAAGGGCGGCAGCTGGAAGAACAAGCCAGTCCCGCCGGTGGCCTGGGACGCGCTGCAGGACTACCTCGACGGCCGGACGGACGGCTGGCTGTTCGAGACGGCCAGCCGCAACCAGCTCGACGAACCGGCGGTGTGGCGGCTGCTTCAGTCTCTGGCCAAGCGCGCCGGGCTGCCCCCGCGCGGTCCGCACGGCACCAAGGGCGACGCCATCACCCACGCCCTGGCGAAGAGGGACGCCCGCCCCGACAAGGTCCAGCGCTGGGCCGATCACAAGGACTCGCGCACCACGCAGCGCTACAACCGGCGCAAGGAAATGTTGGACGACAGCCCAGGCTACGGACTCGCGGCCGACCTCGCCGGCACCCTGGGGCACGGCGAGGACTGAGTCAGACGGGTAGCAGGGGAGGCGCAGACGACCGTTTCCGCCCCCCAGTCGTGACCGGATCGCCGGATGCCAACCCAAGCGTGTGATCGCCGACCCTGCACTTTCCTGGTGGCGCTAGCCTCAGGACATGACCCACGGCCATGACGTCATGCCTCAACCCCCACCCGCCGAACCGGGAGTCCTCCGACTCCGTATCGACCCCGCTGCCATGTTTGATGAAGTCAAACTGAGGGCTACGCCGGGCCTTGCCCGCGCACTGCTAGCCCAGCTGGAAGAGCAGGGAGCGGACGCTAGCTACGCGGCTGAATTCGGCATCGACCCGGGTCACCTCATCATCGTTGCTTTGATGATGCGCGACAGCGGGGCCTGGATGACCTTGCGGACCGCCATCGAAGCGGTTGCCAACCGTCACCAGGGCGCCCGAATCCGTGTGGAGCTGGGAGACCGCACGATTGAGATCGAAGGCAAGAGCACGCCCGACATGGAGGCGCTCCTGCGCCAGGCGCGCGAGATCTTTGAAGCAGATGCTCAACGATGGCGCGAGAGCAGTGGTGGCGGCGGCACCGACCCTCAGGGGTAACAGCGGGCAGGCGAAGAGAGCGCTGAAGCCTTCCTGTGCTGAGGCGTTTCCGGGCGACAGCTGGGCCGACGAGGAACACCCGGTGGCCAGCGCCCTCACCCGGAACAGCACCGCCACATGCTGATGCGGCTGTCGGACATCGCCCGGCAGCTGCTCGACGAGCAGATGGTGCCCGATCCCGGACGGAGGCCGACTTGCGAGCGCCGGGTGGCTCTATACGAGCGGATGATCCGCGAAGACGAAGTCGTCCCCGCCGACGTCCACAAGTGGATCGCACGGGACCGCGCCCGCGCCGCCGACCCGCGCGCCACCCCCGGCACCGGAACTCCCTGGCCCGCCGAAGACCTCGGCGACAGCTGACGGGTTCCCGATTCGTCCAGGGCCGCGCCTGGCTTCGGCCGCGCGGGCAGTACGTCAACGAGTACAGCTCCCAGCAGCAGCGCCGGCGCGTGCAGCAGCTGCGCGAGCGCGCCAAGGATCTGCGCCGCGAGGCCCTCGAACTGATGAAGACCGCCCGGGAGATTGAGCAGCAGATGGACGTCGGCGACGTCTCGAAGGACATGTAGGCCCTGCTCCGCTCGTGCTCGTTGCGGTGGTCCTGTCAACTTGGCTGGTGGCACGATGGGTTGAGGCGTAGAAGGGCGGGGGTTTGCTGGAGGATAGGCGGCGGATTCAGACGGCGGTGCTGGGCGATGCGGCCTCGGAGGTGCCGCTGCTGCTGCCGCTGGAGGCGATCGAAGTGGACGCCTTCCGGCGGGAGCATGCGGGGGACACCTTCTGGTGCGGGCTGCTGCTGGGCGGCTGTGGCGGGCAGCTGACGACGAAGCTGTACACCGACCGGGTCTGTCACTTCGCGCACCACCCCGACCCGGACGGCCTGCCGCACGTGTGCGGGCGCCGCGCGCGTGATGTCTCCAGCGCAGATCATCTGTATCTGAAGGCGGCGGCGCTGGCGTGGCTGGCCGGCCGCGGCGAGAGCGCCCGGTTCACCTTCACGCAGCCGGACGGCCTGCCGGTCGGGTCGCTGCTAGACATCGCCTTCGAACGAGCCGGCCGCGCGCTGCGCGTGCATCTGGAGCCGGCGATCACGCCGGTGTGGAGCGACGAAGCCGTCGAGCCGGTGCTGGGGATGTCGGTGCCCGTCGACGACGACACCCTGATTCGGCGCTGGTACGTGCACCGGGTGCGGTTCGACAGCCAGGGCACCAGCCGCCAGGTCCGCATCGGCACGGAGGCCTTTGCCCGGCCCACGGAATGGTTCGGGCTGGACGACTGCGAGATGACCGACGCGGGTCTGCGGACTCCGGCCGTCGAGCGGATCATCCGCTCGCGGCGCACGCCCCCGCCCCGCCAGGTGGCCTTCTCCCACGATGCGCCGGTGGCCGACTCCGGCGTGGTGGTGGGGCAGGACGAGAGGGTGCGGCGCCTGCGCGATGCGCTGCGCGCGGGCTCGGTGCCCGCTGTCACCGTCCTGTGCGAAGAATTCGACGTCGATCCGCATCGGGCAGAGGGGGAGTTGGCCGCTGCGCTGGCCGAAGCGCACGTCTTCCTCGAGCGGCAGCGCGAGCTGCGTGAGGACCTGGTGCAGCAGCTGCGGCAGGCCGTTGCCGAGCGCAGCTCGGTGAAGGTGCGCTCGTTGCTGGTCCGGGTCGAGACCGTGGTGGGCCATGACCGGTCGAAGGACGAGGACGAAGCCATCCGCACGGCCGGCACGTTCCTCGAGGACCAGAAACGAAACGCGAGCTGGGCACACCGGGACCAGGCGCCCCCCGTCCGCGGGCCGAAGTTCTCCCGCATCCGCACCCCAGAGCGTCCGCGCGCCGCGCCGGCGCCTTCCTCACGGCCGGATCCGGCCGCGGCCGCGCACCGTCGGATGCGGGATCTACTCAGCGATCTGCGGCGCCTGGCCGGACGGCAGCCCGAGCATGAAATCAAGCGGATGATCCGTCAGCTGAAGAAGAGCGCGGACGAGGCCGGCGACCACGTCACCGCGCTGCAGCGCGAGGAGGTCGACTCCTGGGTCACGGCCACCCATGCCCTGTACCCGGCAGCCCCGGAGCAGGACCCGCACGTCAGGCAGGCCCAGGCCGCCCAGCGGCGGGTCCACGCGCGGCTTCGGGACCTGCGTCGCCTTCCCCGTGCCGGCCAGCCACTCAGCCGCGAGACTCGGTGGCTGATCAAGGCGCTGCAGCAGGATCTCGCGGACGCCGGGGACGAAGCGACACCGGCGCAGCGGCGGGCAGCGAATGCGTGGATCGCGCGGCTGGACGAACAGCCGTCCCGCCAAGGTGCATCTCAGACGTCCGGGCAGCACGGTCCCGGCCGGAGGCGCGAGGACGGGACCGACAAACGCACGGGCGGCCGAACCCGAAACGTGCAGCGGGAGCGGGAGCGGCTGACCGAAGCGAAGGTCACCGAGGCGGCGGCCGCGGTACGCGGCGCGTTGAAGAAGGCCGCCCGCGAGCGCTCCACCACGTCCTGGTCACGGCTGCGCCGTCAGCTCGGCTCCGCCTTGCCCCATCACCTTCACCCCGACGACCAGGTCGCCGTTCTCGCCCAGGTCGACGCCCACACGCCGGCCGACGAACCCCTCCTCACCGCGCTCGTGGCGGCCACCGACACCAGTTCAGCGTCTGTGTATCAGCGGGTGGCGAGCCACCTCGGCAGGACAGTGCCCGATGACGCTCAGGCGGCCCGCTCACAGTGGCAGACCGACGTCCTGCACCTCCAACAGCTCTACCGCTACAAGTGAGTCGGGGACCGCTCAAGCCGGGCGGGCTGGAGGGTGAACGAGGCCGCTGGCACGATGAGATGAGGTGAAACGGGCGGGGGTGCGGCGTTGCGCAGTAGCGGGTTATCGGGCGCGGACCGAAGGCAGATCCAGACGGCGGTGCTGGGGTCGGTGGACTCCCAGGAACCTCTGGTGCTGCCGCTGGAAGCGATCGAACTGGACGCGCGTCGGCGGGGAGGACGCCTCCCCTACGGCCTTGGTCTCAGCCTGAAGCGGAACACCCCCGCGTCGGCAGGGAGGACTGGGCGAAGCACCGGGCCGACCGCGAAGGCGACGGAACACCCCCGCGTCGGCGGGGAGGACCTCGTCGGTGCCGGTGTAGCCCACGGACAGAACGGAACACCCCCGCGTCGGCGGGGAGGACGCGCCAGGTGCGCAGCGCGGCCAGGGCTGCCTCGGAACACCCCCGCGTCGGCGGGGAGGACCGATGGTTGTAGGCCGTCGGTCCCCCGAGTTGTGGAACACCCCCGCGTCGGCGGGGAGGACCTGCCCGAGACGTTCTGGAACGCCCGCCCCGTCGGAACACCCCCCGCGTCGGCGGGGAGGACCGAACCTGCGCGATGTGGGCGGCGTCGAGGGGCGGAACACCCCCGCGTCGGCGGGGAGGACGACCTGCTCCAGGACAACGAGGCCCGCTACTACGGAACACCCCCGCGTCGGCGGGGAGGACAGGCCCTCCTCGGCCATTGCCGCGGCGAGCAGCGGAACACCCCCGCGTCGGCGGGGAGGACAGGCCCTCCTCGGCCATTGCCGCGGCGAGCAGCGGAACACCCCCGCGTCGGCGGGGAGGACACCACAGGGGAGGAGCAGGTGGACGTCTTCGGCGGAACACCCCCGCGTCGGCGGGGAGGACGGGCGGCCGTTCGCCGCTGATGATGGTTTCTGCGGAACACCCCCGCGTCGGCGGGGAGGACGGCCCGCGCGGTGGTGCCGCGCAAGCCGGACGGGGAACACCCCCGCGTCGGCGGGGAGGACGAACAGCCTGAACAGTACGACAGCCCCGGCGACGGAACACCCCCGCGTCGGCGGGGAGGACCCGAGCTCGCCGTAGCGAACGGCTCCCCCTCGCGGAACACCCCCGCGTCGGCGGGGAGGACCCCAGGATGCTCGGGGCCTGCCTGCCGCGCTCCGGAACACCCCCGCGTCGGCGGGGAGGACGCTCTCTGCCGAAGATCTTCATGATGTACTCGCGGAACACCCCCGCGTCGGCGGGGAGGACCCTTCCCCCGCCACCCCGACCAGGCGTACGGTCGGAACACCCCCGCGTCGGCGGGGAGGACGTGCCAGCTGGCGTGCCGGGCCTGGAAGACCTCGGAACACCCCCGCGTCGGCGGGGAGGACAGGGGGATGTTCCGCGGCCTGGAGCCGCCCAAGAGGAACACCCCCGCGTCGGCGGGGAGGACGCAGCGCTCCTGATCCGGGCCCACTGCGGTCACGGAACACCCCCGCGTCGGCGGGGAGGACAGCGGCGGCGATGCGCGTGATCTCGAATCGTCCGGAACACCCCCGCGTCGGCGGGGAGGACTCGGCGCCGCGCACCGCGTTCCGGCCCAGCTTCGGAACACCCCCGCGTCGGCGGGGAGGACTTCCCGACGACGTGCTGGACATCGTCCTCGACCGGAACACCCCCGCGTCGGCGGGGAGGACGCCGGCCGGCGCAGCTTCAGCCCTGAGGTGACCGGAACACCCCCGCGTCGGCGGGGAGGACGCGTCGCCGGGCGCGATGTGCCACGACGCCTGCGGAACACCCCCGCGTCGGCGGGGAGGACCGGCTGAGGCGCAGCGGGCGGTGCAGGCCGGGCGGAACACCCCCGCGTCGGCGGGGAGGACCGGGACTCGCGCACTCCGGGTGTCCGGCCGCGCGGAACACCCCCGCGTCGGCGGGGAGGACTCGTTCGCCGACACCGTGGCGCCCGACGGCTCGGGAACACCCCCGCGTCGGCGGGGAGGACCACCTGCAGCACGTGAACCCCCGCCACATCGACGGAACACCCCCGCGTCGGCGGGGAGGACCAGACGGTCGTACTCGGGAGCGGCCTTGCCGACGGAACACCCCCGCGTCGGCGGGGAGGACACAATCTCAATGACGCCAGGAGAAACACGTGACGGAACACCCCCGCGTCGGCGGGGAGGACCGCCAACCCGGACCTCACGGTGACGGTGGCCGCGGAACACCCCCGCGTCGGCGGGGAGGACTGGATGGCCGGCCCGCTGGAGATCGCGCAGGACGGAACACCCCCGCGTCGGCGGGGAGGACGGCAGCGGCGGCGCGGTCGACGGCAACGCCCACGGAACACCCCCGCGTCGGCGGGGAGGACTACCTTTCAACGGCGCTTGGCCCGGAACCCACCGGAACACCCCCGCGTCGGCGGGGAGGACTGGCACGCCCTCATCCTCCACACCAAGATCTACGGAACACCCCCGCGTCGGCGGGGAGGACCACGTTCTGCGAGGCAAGTCAAGCGGCCTGGTCGGAACACCCCCGCGTCGGCGGGGAGGACCCTTCCTGACCTGGCACTTAAGAGGGGCTTTGCCCTTCTTTTGCCCAGTGGCAGGGAGAGGGTCGTGATGCCTGAAAGTGCACGAGGTCACCATATGCGCAGCTGTATGGCCGGTGCAGCGTTGTCGGTGGAGGGTGGTTCAATGCCGGCTCCGGGAGGCTGGTAGTCCATCGGCCGGGAAGGGAACTGGCGTGCCTCAGACGTGGGATGTGCCGGATGAGTCGGCGTGGGGGAAGTCGCGGGGACTGGACCCGGCGCTGCCGCCGTATCCGCTGGTTCGGCATCTGCTGGACGCCGCCGCGATGGCGTTGCACCTGTGGGACTCCTATCTATCGGAGAACCAGCGTCTGCGGATCGCCGACGGGATGGAGCTCGCGGGGGCGGGCGAAAAGGCCCGGGCGGTGGTCGGGCTTTGTGCCGGTCTTCACGATATCGGCAAGCTGTCGGGGTTCCAGTTCTGTTCGCGGCACGGTAGCGATCACCTGAGTCCGGGGCTGGCCGCTGGCAGGACGAAGATGAGCGCTGAGCGGGTCGGACATGATGTGGCCGGTCTGCAAGCTGCCGAGGAGGTGTTGGAGGCTCTGGGGCTGGCGGGGGACGGCGAACTGGAGGTCGCGCAGCGGTTGGCTGAGGTGATCGGTGGTCATCATGGCCGTTTCCACCGCGTCGAGTACGGTATCGCTCCAGCGTTTCTCGGTGACGCTGCTTGGGCGGGGGAGAGGGTTGCGCACGCGGCTGCAGTGTACGAGGCGCTGGGCAGGCCGCAGGCGCCGGAGATGTTCGAGGCACCGGCCGCGGTGCTGGTGACCGGGGTGGTCATCCTCGCGGACTGGCTGGTCAGCCAGGACGACTATCTCCGGCGGCGGCAGCGCGCACTCGAGCCGACGCTGCCGGAGCACTTTCGGCGCTCGCAGGAGGACGCGCCCCGGTTGCTGGAGGCCGCCAGCCTGGCCCGGGTGCGGTTGCGACGCAAGGAGTTCGCGGAGGCCTATGGCATCCGTGGCGAGCCGAATCCGCTGCAGCGGTCCGTGATGGATGAGCTGCGGGCGGCGGTGGGCGCCGGGCAAAGGGGCGGAATCGTCCTGGTGACTGCGGCTCCGGGAGATGGGAAGAGCGAGACGGCGCTGGAGGCCGAGCGGGTCATGTCCGAGGCCTTCGGCACGGAGGGGTATGCGTTCCTGCTGCCGACGATGGCCACCAGCGATCAGATGCATCTGCGGGTCACGAAGACGTTGCTGCGTCAGTCCGGTGAGGACGCCGGGCTGACGCTGGTGCACAGCATGGCCTGGCTGAACAGCGCCTACGCTGACGAGGATTTGGAGACGCAGACAGTTCTGACCTGTGACGGCGACGAACTCTCGGAGGGCGGCCGCCGGGCGGAGGCGGACATGCGGCCGCAGCGGTGGCTGCGCGGTTCCAAGCGACCGCTGCTCGCTCAGTTCTCGGTCGGCACGATCGACCAGGCGCTCATGGCGGTGCTGCCGGTCCGGCACAACGCGCTGCGGCTGCTGGCACTGTCGGGGAAGACGTGCATCGTCGACGAGGCCCACGCCTATGACCCGTACATGCAGGTGCTGCTGGGCCGGCTGCTGAACTGGCTCGGGGCTTACGGGGTGCCGGTCGTTCTGCTGTCGGCGACCCTTCCGGCGTCGGTAAGCGACCGGCTGATCAAGGAGTACCTCCAGGGCACCGGCTGCCACGCCAAAAGCGCCCTGCGTAAAAGGACTTTCCCGGCGCCCTACCCGGGGTGGCTCTACGTGGACGGGGAGACCGGCCGGGCCACCCCTATCTCGGACGCCCGCCGGCACGAGCAGTCGCAGACGCGAAGGATGAAGCTCGATGTCGTGGTGGAGCCGGTCGTCCACGGCGTGGCCGGCGGGGCTCGTTCCCGGATGACAGTGATCGAACGGCTGCTGAAGCCGGTCGGCGAGGGTGAGGGCGGGACCGCCCTGGTGGTGTGCAACACCGTCGGTGACGCGCAAGAGACCTACCTGCGGCTTCGTGAACGGTTCGACCGCCGCTCCCACCGTCAGGGCGGTGATGTACAGCTACTGCACGCCCGGTTTCCCGGGGACGTCCGCGAGGCCCGCACGCGTGAGGTGACCGACGGCCTGGGCCGTGGCGGGCCGCGTCCGCCGCGGCGGATCGTCGTCGCCACCCAGGTCGTCGAGCAGTCCCTCGACCTCGACGCCGACATCGTCATAAGCGACCTGGCCCCACTGTCGTTGCTGCTGCAGCGCGCCGGGCGGTGCTGGCGGCACGAGAACCACTGGACCCGGCACGGATACCCGGACGGCCGTGGCCGCCCAGCCTGGGCAGACGCACCGCGACTGGTTGTCCTCGACCCGATCGCGGGAGGCGGACAGGTGCCGGTACGGTGGGGCGAGGTGTACTCCGAGCACCTTCTCACCACCACCTCCCGGACACTCAAGGGCATCTCCGGCGGCACCATCGCCATCCCGGATGACGTCCCGGTCCTGGTCGAAGCCGTCCACGGAGACAGCGAGGGCTTTCAGTGGGACAGCCCAGGCGACCACGAGGCGAAGGCCTGGACAGCGCACAAGGGCAAGGAGATGGCGGAGCGCAGCATGGCCGGCCTGCGCGCGGTCCCGCGCGCATGGAGTGTCGCCGAGTTGCACGACCTGCACCATCTGCCTGGTGAAGAGGACGAGTGGGAGCTGTCCACCAGGCTCGGCGCGGATTCGGTGCGGCTGCTGTGCGTCTACGCCCAGGAGAACGGCCGGGCGACGCTGGATCCGGAGGGGAGTCAGCCGCTTCCGGAAGCCGCGCCGGGCGGCAAGATGCCGGTGGAGTCGGTGCGGGCGGTCATGCGCCGCACGATTCCGGTCCGCGCCGACTGGCTCAGGGAAGCGGATCCCGACAGTCTCGCCCCGCTGGAGTCGTGGACGGAGCACCCGATGCTCGGAGAACTGCGTGTTCTTCGCCAGGTTGTGCGGGGCGGGAGCGTGCAGACGGTGAAGGTCGGCGGCACGACACTGTCGCTGGATGAGGATCTCGGGCTTGTCCGTAAGTGACCGAGTTCGGTCGATCACCCCCACGTCGGCGGGGAATGGGGTGGAGCTGGGGCAACCCTCCTGCTCCTCAACCGGAACACCCCCGCTTCGGCGGGGAGCGGCCCCCAGAGGGCGCGGAAGACCACTCGTGGAGGTTACCGGGAGAGGCGGCGGTACGCCTCAGCAGCCCCCAGCAGCAAGGCGCTGCACGATCCGATCGTTGCCGGTTCGGGACGCATGCCGATCACGATCACAATGACGGTCACCACAAGCACCCAAGGTGCTGCGGCAGTCCACGGGACGGGAAGGTCCGGCTGCATGGTTCTCCTCACGACGGGGCCGAGCAACTCCCGGTTGGCATCGGCGCGTTGGCGATGTTTGTAACCCGCCCAGGACAGTGCGGGCAAGTCGATCTTTCTCTCCGGAACCCTCCCTCTCCAACACCCTCCTGGTCTTCAACCTTCGAGAAATGGGTGTGTCCCCTCTTCGGGAGTGCTCTACTGGTGCTGCGTACGACGGGAAACGGCTCTGTCAGTGGTGGCTGCTTGAATCTGACATGACGCCAGAGAGGGCTGCTACGGGGGGCTTTGCCGTGCCGGTGTGTCATGCGATCAGAGGATGTTGGAGGGGGTGGCCGTGAGTGGGGGATTCGACCTGCGGGTCGAGCCGTGGATTCCGGTCCGTCTGCTGACCGGTGATTCGGCGTGCGTGGGCCTGTGTGAGTTGTTCAAGCGGGCGCACGAGATCGAGGACCTGGAGCTGCCGGTGCCGCCAGCAGCTGCCGGACTGATGCGGATTCTCGCGCCCATGGCAGCGCGGATCGCCGCGGACGGCGAGGTGCGCCTGGACAACGTGGACGTCGCGGAGAAGATCAACGACTGGTCCAGACTGCGGAACCGGATCCTGAAGGCCGGCCGGTTCGATCCGGCGGCCGTGGACGCCTACTTCGACCACAAGGAACTGCGGGGACGCTTCGACCTCTTCGACCCCGACAGGCCGTTCCTCCAGGACCCGCGGCTGCGCGCGGAGTGCGTGGACGCGAAGGGGCTGCCGAACTCGTCCGGGGTGAACAAGCTCGTGATGGGCCGCCCCACAGGGATCAACGGGGCGGTCCTGTTCGGGCATTTCACCGACACCGCGCCGGTGCCGGTGCCGGCCGCCGAGGCCGCCTGGCATCTGATCGCGCAGCTGTACTACGGGCCGTCCGGGCAGTGCACGCCCCGCCGGATCACCGGTGAGCGGGCGGGCAGCGGTGACGCGGCCCCGATGCGTAAGTCCGTCTCCTACTTTCCGTGGGGGCCCGACCTGTTCACCACGCTGGTGCTGGCCGTGCCGAGTCCTCAGGCCGAGGTCGACTGGGAGGCGCAGGACGCGTGCCCGTGGGAGGAGGACCTCAACGACCCGCTCAAGCCTCTGCCGCCGGTCACGTGGCCGGGCCGGATACTGACCGGCCGGTTCCGTCATGCCGTGCTCCTCGTCCCGTCCGAGGACAGCCGGACGGTGACCGACGCCTACATCACCTGGGCGACACACGAGCCGCCGCACAAGGTCCGCGACCCGTACCAGATCCTCGACCGGCGCAACGACGGCGACTTCCAGCCACGGGAGGCCGACGGGGCCCGTGCCCTGTGGCGGGACCTCGACTCGCTGCTGCTGAAGGACAGCCGGCAGGACACCCAGCGCCCCCCGGTGCTCGAGCACCTGCCCCGGACGCTGCTGCCGCGGCTGCGGGTGCGCGCCTACGGCTTCGACCAGGACGGCCAGCAGAAGGACAGCGTCTGGTTCAGGGCGACGACTCCGCCGGTCCTGCAGTGGCAGGAGGAGAGCGACGCGGAGATGGCGCACCACGTCCGGCGCTGCCACGCTGCCGCCGAGAAGACCGGTGAGCGGCTCGACTATGCCGCCCGGATCGCCTGGAAGATCGCCACCGACGCGAGTGTCGATCTGTCGCCGAAGGCCAGGATCAAGCTGGACCACCGTAAGCCCGGCCCGTGGGCGTCCGCCTCGATGACCCGGTACTGGCCGGCCGCCGAGACGGCGTTCTGGCAGCTGACCAAGCCCGGTCAGGTCGGCGAGCAGGCCGGCAAGGCGTTCGCCGATGTGGCGCTTGCCGCTCTCGACGAGGCCATCGGGCAGGGAAACCGGGCGGATATCCGGGTGGCCCGTGCCCGCCACAGGGCCCGGAACCTGATTCTCGCGCTGCTGCGGCCCTCGACCCACACCGACTGATCGACCCCGGTCGGACCCGCGCCGGCTGTCTGCCGGTGCTCTCACCGTCACCCCGTCCCAGGGATGTCTCATGACCGATTCCGTGTCGGCGGCGCCTGCTGTTCCGCCGAACTCTTGGACCGTCCGCGTCGCGGACAAGTTCGTCGACCACGTGCACCGCTTGTGCGAGTCGACCCAGACCCGTGCCGCTCTGCGCCGGGGCCTGGGCCTGCCGGTGGAGCGGTGCAACTACATGCACCGCTACCTGGTGCCGTGGCTGCGGGACAACGGCGACCCCCATCATGGCGACGTCCGGCGGGCCTACTACGCGGTGGCCTCACTGATCGCCGCCCGCCCCCGCTCGGCGCGCGACGCCGCGCCGAACGAGACCGCGTCGCTCCCCTGGTACGAGCGCCCGAACCTCGGAGCCTCTGTGGGCCAGGCCGTCAAGAAGGGCGTGCTCAAGGAGAACTCCGCCGAGAGCGCCCTGCACCTGATGGCACGGCAGTCCGCCGACGCCATCCACTCGGGCCTGCCCGCCCTGACCCGACACCTGCTCAACGGCGGCATCCCTGTGGACTGGGCGGTCCTCCTGGAGGACCTCGCCCGGTGGAACCGCAGCCGCGACCGCATCGCAACCCGCTGGCTAGAGAGCTACTTCCGCACCTCGACCGGCGCCACCGAGCCCACCGACTCCGCCCCTGCCACCCCCGATCTCGCCGAGGAGAACGACCGATGACTCTCTACCTGGACCTGAGCGCCCTGCAGTCGGTGCCCGCCGCCAACCTCAACCGCGACGACCTCGGCTCCCCCAAGCAGGTGCGCTACGGCAACGCTCCCCGTATCCGGGTCTCCAGCCAGTCCTGGAAGCGGGCCATCCGCCTCGGCGTGGAGCAGGACCTCGGGGAGAAGGCCGCCCGCACCCGCCTGGTACCGGCGAAGGTCCAGCACGCCCTGGAGAGCGCCGGCTGGCCCACCGATCTGGCCGCGTTCGCCGGAGCGCAGGTCGCCGCGAGCGCCGGAAAGAAGGGCATCGGCACCGAAGCGGCCGGCCACACCTCGGTACTGCTGTTCCTCCCCGAAGCCGCCATCGACGAGCTCGCCGCCGTGTGCGCCGAGCACCGCCAGGCCCTGGAAACCGGCATGGGCAGGAAGAAGCCGGGCCAGCTGCTGCCGCCGCAGACGATCGAGAAGATCCTCAAGCGGCGCACTGCCTCCATCAGCCTTCTCGGCCGCATGCTCGCCGAGCTCCCGGACGCCAACGTGGACGGGGCGGCCCAGGTCGCCCACGCCTTCACCACCCACGCCGCCGAGCCGCAGCGCGACTACTTCACCGCCGTCGACGACTGGCTGGGCGAGGCCGAGACGGGCAGCGGCCACCTCGACACCGCCGAGTTCAGCGCCGGCGTCTTCTACCGGTACGCGACCGTCAACGTCGCCGATCTGCTGAACAACCTCGAGGGCGACGTCAAGGCCGCCCGGACCGTACTCGGCTCCTTCGCCGAGCACTTCCTGCTCTCCCTCCCGCAGGCCAAGAAGAACAGCACCGCCCCGCACACCGTCCCTGACCTGGCCTACCTCGCCGTGCGCGAGCACCGCCCGCTCTCCCTGGCCGCGGCCTTCGAGACCCCCGTCACCGGCGACCGGCAGGGCGGCTTCTCCCAGCCGTCCCGCCAGGCCCTCGACACCTACGCCGGCAACATCAACCGCCTCACCGGCAACCGCAACCGCCGCTTCCACGGCCACACCATCATCGACCCCGCCGAGAAGTACACCGGGCTCGGCACCGCCCACGACTCCTTCGACCAGCTCATCGACGCCGCGATCGCGGCCGCCGTACCTGCCGCCCAGGACCAGCAGTGAGCGGGCTCCTGCTGCGCCTGGCAGGGCCCCTGCAGTCCTGGGGCGAACGGTCCGCGTTCACCCCGGTGCGCGACACCGCGCCCTTCCCGACCCGCTCGGCGCTGATCGGGATGTTCGCCGCGGCCGAGGGCATCGGCCGCGAGGACACGGGCCTGGAGCGCTACCAGGATCTGCGGCTCACCGTCCGCGTGGACCGCCCGGGCATCCGGCTCGTCGACTACCACACCGTAGGCGGTGGCTTCCCCAAGGACCGCACCGCCGCCACCAGCGGAGGCAGCAACAAGGGCGCCGCCGTCATCACCCGCCGCCACTACCTGTCCGACGCCGTGTTCGTCGTCGCCGTCACCGCCCCCGAGGAGACCGTCGACCGCCTCGCAAACGCCCTCAGCCGCCCGCACTGGGCGCCGTACCTGGGCCGCCGTTCCTGCGTGCCCGACGAGCCGTTCCTCCTGCGCCGCCACGTCGACAACCCCGAGGAGGAACTGCGCACCCGGGTGCCGCTCAGCCGGACCGCACCCCGGATGAGGAACGACCCCGGCGAGGAGACCGGGACGATCCCGGTGGAGTTCCTCCGGGAACAACCCGCCCCGGGCCGGCCGGCACCGGACAGCGGCGGACCCGGCGACACGGCACCGGCCGACGCCGTGGACACCATTGACGTGAACGACGTACCGGTGAGCTTCGCCCAGCACGGACGCAGCCATACCGGCCGGCGCCTCCACCGCACCGTGGAGCCCGTACCCCGCGACCTCGCAGGCCCCCAGGACACCTTGATCCAGCGCCTGATCGACTACGCCCACCTCGAGGAAAGCGCATGAACGACCACCCGGTGCTCGCCCGCATCCGCCTCAACCCGCACAGCCGCGACGTGCAGCGGGACCTGCGCGACGCCACCCAGATGCACCGCACCATCATGCGGATGGCCCCCCACAATCTCGGCGACGCCCCCCGGCGGCAGGCCGGACTGCTGTACCGCCTGGACGAGACCGACACCTCCAGCACCCTCCTCGTCCAGGCCGCCCAGCTCGACCCGGCACGCCTGCCCACCGGCTACGGCCAGACCGACATCAAGAGCCTCGGCCCGATGTTCACCGCACTGCGCAAGGGACTCGGCGTCCGCTACCGCATCGTCCTCAACCCCGCCAAACGAGAAAGGCTCTCCCTTCAGGAGAAAGGGAAGCGCGGGCGGATCGTGCCGCTCTCCGGTGCCGACGCCGACCAGTGGTGGCTCCGCCGGGCCGCCGAAGCCGGCCTCGACCTGCACGTCCTGACCCCCACCGGCACGGAACCGGCCCGCCCCCGAGGGCAGAACGCCTCCCGCATGCGGCACAGCCTCCTGCGCTACGACGGCACCGCCACCGTCACCGACCCCGACGCCCTGCGCGATGCCGTCACCCACGGCATCGGCCGCGGCAAGCCCTACGGCGCCGGCCTCCTCAGCCTCGCCCCCGCGACAACCTCGTGAGCGCATCACGACGCGGCGGTGGGGGAGACGCACGCAGACGCCTCGCCGCCCCCACCCTCGCCATGCTCCCCCGCGTCGCGGACTCCCTGTCCTTCCTCTACCTCGACATGGTCCGCGTCGTGCAGGACGACACCGGAGTGTGCGCACAGATCCAGATGGACAAGGACCGCACCGACCTCGTCTACATCCCCACCGCCGCCCTGTCCTGCCTGCTCCTGGGCCCGGGCGTCTCCATCACCACCCCGGCCCTGACCACCCTCGCCCGCCACGGCACCAGCGTCGTCTGCGTCGGAGCGGGCGGCATCCGCGCCTACGCGGGCATCCTCCCGGACTCCCTCACCACCCACTGGCTCGAACAGCAGGTCGCGACGTGGGCCGACCCGGCACGACGCCTCGAGGCCGCCGTCCGCATGTACCGGATGCGCTTCAAAGACACCGACGTACCGGAATCCGTCACCCTGGACCAGCTCCGCGGCATGGAAGGCCAGCGCATGAAGGCCCTCTACAAGATCCTCGCGCAGCAGCACGGCATCGGACGTTTCCGCCGCAACTACCGGCCCGACCAATGGGAGACCCAGGACCCCGTCAACCTCGCCCTGTCCGCCGCCAACACCTGCCTGTACGGCGTCGTCCACGCAGCCCTGCTCGCCCTCGGACTCTCCCCGGCCCTCGGCTACGTCCACACCGGCACCCAGCATGCCTTCGTCTACGACATCGCCGACCTCTACAAAGCCGACATCACACTCCCCCTCGCCTTCGCCCTTCACAACTCCGACAACCCCGAACAGGAAGCCCGCCGCCGCTTCCGCGAAGACCTCCGACTCCTACGCCTTCTGCCCCGCATCATCCAGGACATCCAGTCCCTGCTGGCCCCACCCCGCACGACCACAACCGACAACGACACCGACGAAGAACGCTCCGAACGGCATGACGCACGGATGGTCCACCTCTGGGACCCCAAAGCCGGAGTCCTCCCAGCAGGCGTCAACTACGCCAACGGAGGCGACTGATGCCCTCCATGGTCGTCATCGCCACCACTGCGGTCCCCGACCACCTGCGAGGCGCCCTCAGCCGATGGACCAGCGAAGTAGTGCCCGGCATCTTCGTCGGCAGCGTCTCCGCCCGCATCCGCGACGAACTCTGGCACATCGTCACCGAAGTCGTGGGCAACGGCGCCGCCATCCTCGTCCACCCCGCCGCCACGGAACAGGGCTACGCCATCCGCACCGCGGGAACCCGCCGCCGGGTCCCGGTCGACTTCGACGGACTTACCCTGATCCGTATGACCGCCGCACCAAAGGTAAAGGAAACGCAATCCCCTTCTTAAGGCACAGGTCAGAAAGGGTCCTCCCCGCCGACGCGGGGGTGTTCCGATCATGGTGCACGCCCTCGACGTGCCGGAGCGGTCCTCCCCGCCGACGCGGGGGTGTTCCGTCCATCGCGCTGCGCACCGGCACCCAGGCCGGGTCCTCCCCGCCGACGCGGGGGTGTTCCGGCTGGACCTACCGCGGCACCGCCGCCGACGGCGTCCTCCCCGCCGACGCGGGGGTGTTCCGCCGCAGAGGCGGCCGAGATGCCAGCTCATGTGGTCCTCCCCGCCGACGCGGGGGTGTTCCGGTGACCGCGGTGTTCCCGGCCACGACCCAGTTGTCCTCCCCGCCGACGCGGGGGTGTTCCGAGGTGCGGGCAATGTCCCGGGCGAGGGGCATGGTCCTCCCCGCCGACGCGGGGGTGTTCCGCCGCCACCGACCAGCCCGGCGCCGCCGCGATCGTCCTCCCCGCCGACGCGGGGGTGTTCCGGCCGCCGCGCACGTGCAGACCCACACGCAGCAGTCCTCCCCGCCGACGCGGGGGTGTTCCGACGTGGGCCTTGGGGGCGTCGTGGTCGGTGGTGTCCTCCCCGCCGACGCGGGGGTGTTCCGACGGGCACCAGCAGCGCCAGCACCCAGATCACGTCCTCCCCGCCGACGCGGGGGTGTTCCGCCGCACCGGACGGGCCGGACGCCGCCGCTTCAGTCCTCCCCGCCGACGCGGGGGTGTTCCGTTCGCTGCCCTGGTCGTCGTCGACGGCGACCGGTCCTCCCCGCCGACGCGGGGGTGTTCCGCGGCGGGGTGGACGGCGGAGGACCTGGCAAAGGTCCTCCCCGCCGACGCGGGGGTGTTCCGCAGCAGCGCTGACCCGGCCCTGCCCGTCGTCCGTCCTCCCCGCCGACGCGGGGGTGTTCCGCCACACACGGCCACACGGACGGCCCCACCGCCGTCCTCCCCGCCGACGCGGGGGTGTTCCGCCGTTGAGCGTGGACAGGGCCAGCAGGAGGACGTCCTCCCCGCCGACGCGGGGGTGTTCCGCCTTCAGCAGCGCCTGCAGCGCGACAGCGTAGTCGCGGCGGTAGGCCACGTCGTAGTCCTCCCCGCCGACGCGGGGGTGTTCCGGTGCCGGTGACGGTGATGGTGGTGGCGCCTGCGTCCTCCCCGCCGACGCGGGGGTGTTCCGGCAGCGAGCAGGTCGTCGAAGCGAAGCAGAAGGTCCTCCCCGCCGACGCGGGGGTGTTCCGACACGACCCGGGGCCGCGCTGAGGCGCTCGTCGTCCTCCCCGCCGACGCGGGGGTGTTCCGCCGTGGCCGAGTTTGGGGAGTGCGTCGCGGAGGTCCTCCCCGCCGACGCGGGGGTGTTCCGACCTTCTTCCGCTTCTGTGCGGCCTCCAGGGCGTCCTCCCCGCCGACGCGGGGGTGTTCCGCCGATGTAGGAGCCCAGGAAGGACTGGATCTGGTCCTCCCCGCCGACGCGGGGGTGTTCCGCCCGACGAGCGCCGGCACGTCCACGCCATCACGTCCTCCCCGCCGACGCGGGGGTGTTCCGGACAAGCTGAACGAGTTGAAGTCGGCTGCCTCGTCCTCCCCGCCGACGCGGGGGTGTTCCGTCCGCGAGGAGCAGGAGCCGCTCCATGGCGGAGTCCTCCCCGCCGACGCGGGGGTGTTCCGGTACCCGTGCGCAGGTGGACGCAGAGTTTGAAGTCCTCCCCGCCGACGCGGGGGTGTTCCGGCCGAGCGGTGTGGAAGACCGCCCGGCCCGAGGTCCTCCCCGCCGACGCGGGGGTGTTCCGTGGGCGGTGTACTCGTCTTCGTCGTAGACGTAGTCCTCCCCGCCGACGCGGGGGTGTTCCGCTCCCCGAGTCGCCCCGCCACCCGAGATGACCGTCCTCCCCGCCGACGCGGGGGTGTTCCGACCGGATCGTCCTCACGGGGGCGGGCGGCGAAGTCCTCCCCGCCGACGCGGGGGTGTTCCGCCCTCGCGGAGGCCCTCGACAAGGTTGCCGATGTCCTGCCCGCCGACGCGGGGGTGTTCCGGTGCTGCGCATCCGGCCGCCCCGGTGGGGCCGGTCCTCCCCGCCGACGCGGGGGTGTTCCGTGCCCGAGGGCCCTCACCGCGAGGAACGCGGCGTCCTCCCCGCCGACGCGGGGGTGTTCCGACGGCGGGGTGATCCGCGTGGACAACGCCGGAGTCCTCCCCGCCGACGCGGGGGTGTTCCGTCGATCGGGGTCTTCGGGGCGGGCATCTGGCCGTCCTCCCCGCCGACGCGGGGGTGTTCCGCTTGAGGACGGTCGTCCAGCCCGAGCCGACGAGTCCTCCCCGCCGACGCGGGGGTGTTCCAGGTGGCGATGATCGCGTCCTGCCGTTCCCGCGTGTCCTCCCCGCCGACGCGGGGGTGTTCCGGAGTTCGGCGACCTGCCGCCGCTGTACTGGCAGTCCTCCCCGCCGACGCGGGGGTGTTCCGTATCTCGACGCCAACGGGCCCGAGCCTGCCGCGTCCTCCCCGCCGACGCGGGGGTGTTCCGTACGGCTTCGGGTCCTGCTTCACCCACACCTCGTCCTCCCCGCCGACGCGGGGGTGTTCCGACGTAGTCGTCGCCCAGGTCACCGCACATGGCGTCCTCCCCGCCGACGCGGGGGTGTTCCGGCTGCGCCCTCGACGAGGTCACCGACTGGCGCGTCCTCCCCGCCGACGCGGGGGTGTTCCGGTGCAGCCGGGCGAGCCTCCCCGGCAGGTCCAGTCCTCCCCGCCGACGCGGGGGTGTTCCGCTCCAGGCCGTGCGGAAGAACTACCCGACGACGTCCTCCCCGCCGACGCGGGGGTGTTCCGACGGCGCAGGGCGGGAACGTCGCCCCGTTCGAGTCCTCCCCGCCGACGCGGGGGTGTTCCGATCCTCGACAGGCTGCTGTCCGGGCTCCTTGAGTCCTCCCCGCCGACGCGGGGGTGTTCCGCCTGCCTCGCCGACGCCCTGGAGCGTGAGGGCGTCGGTTGCGTCCTGGGAAGTGGTGTACGGCTTCCCACCTGATCCGGGTCTTTGGCCTGGCGTCGGAGTGAGGGCCCGGATATGAGAACGGCCACCGGCTGATCTTCGAGATGTCGAAGCTCGAAGGAGATCAGCACGATGACCGCACCGGACAGTCTGCCCCTGCACGCCCTCGCCGAGGAGAACCTTGCCGCGGCGAGTCCCGATCTGCTGCGCGCGATGATCAAGACGTTCGCCGACGCCCTCATGTCTGCCGAGGCTGACGCCCTCTGCAACGCCGAATACGGCCAGGTCAGCGACGAGAGAGTCAACCACCGTAACGGCTATCGCCCACGCAAGTGGGACACCCGCGCCGGGTCGAGAAGCTCGCCGAGTCCCTCGGGGTGACGCAGTTGTCGAAGTCCCAGGACAGCGCGATGGCCAAGCACCTGGACGAGCAGGTCACCGCCTTCCGCAACCGGCCCCTGGACGCCGGCCCGTACTCGTTCGTCTGGGTCGACGCGCTCACCCAGAAGGTCCGCGAGGGCGGCCGCATCATCAACGTCCACGCGCTGATCGCGGTCGGCGTCAACGCCGACGGCCACCGCGAGACCCTCGGCCTGGACGTCGCCACCGCCGAGGACGGCGCCGGCTGGCTGGCCTTCCTGCGTTCCCTGATCGCCCGCGGCCTGTCCGGCGTCCAGCTCGTCATCTCGGCAAGGCTGTAGCGGCCGTCTCGGAGTGTAGTGAGGCGCTGGAGGCTGGCAGCCCATGCGGCCGTGGCCCGTACGCGGGCGGCAGCGGCAATCCGCCAGGTGGGGCCGCACTGACCACAAGATCGCCATCTGCGCCCGGCTGGCGCGACGTACCGTCAAGATTCGGGAGAGCGTCAGCGACGCGCTGACCGGGCGGCAGCCCATAACGTGTCCAGGCCTGCCATCACCAGCGCCGGACACCGGACACCGGACCATCATCCACGGAGCCCCGCCCCGCGCGGGGCGGCGGCCATTCCGGGGCTCGCCAAGATGTAGGTTCCGGGTCCGGGCGTCGGAGGCCACTGTTTTGACCAGCGGGTTTCCGGCTGGTCCCGTTCTGTATCGTCGGGTCGCTGTCCCGCCCCGATGTCGGTTTCCTCGGGGCGGGAGCTCGATGCGGCGGAGCAGCGGGCGTTTCACCTGCGGTTTCCGGGTGCGGTGTCGTCCGACACCGCACCGACATCGGAACCGGGATTCCGACACGGCAAACGGGATCCACACAAGAGGAATGTCCACAACCATTAGGTAGCGCGACGCGTATACCATGCGGGATACTGCGGGTATGGCTGAAACCACTGTCAAGGTCGACACGAGCACCAGGGACACCCTGCAGGGCCTCGCCGCTGCCGAAGGTCTGTCTGTGAAGGCCTACCTGGCCAAGGTGGCGGGGGAGAAGGAGCAGGAGCGAGCCCTGCAGACAGCGACCGCCGCTTTCCGCCGCGCGATCAGCGAGCCCGGCGTGATGGACGCCTTCGATGCCGAGTTCGGCGGGCTGCCGCCCGTCGCTCACGACACCTCGCGGGCGGCCTGACCTGTGCCTCCTGTCGTGTACGTCGACTACCGGTGGTTCCTCGAGCGCCAGGAAGAGATCCTCCGGAACGACCTGACCGTCAACGACTTCTCTGTGCTCGTTGGCATGGCCCAGCGCCACCGAGTCGACCCGCCCCGGCACGATCAGCACCATCCCGACGCTTTCTGGCGGGCTGCGGTCATGTTGGAGGAGTGCGTGCTGCTGCGCCCACTCCCGGCCCGCAACGAGGTGTACGGATATGGCGTCGCAATCGCCTACCTCGAGGCCTCCGGAGAACGCGTGGACACGAAGTTCGAGCTCTGGCGGGAACTGATCTACGACATCCGGGGCTTGCGGCTGGACTCGTACGGCATTGCCGAGAGGCTGCGTTCCTGGCGCCAGGCCTGATCCTGGCCGGTGCTCCGTCCTCCACGGAGAATCGACGGTTGCTCGCTCGGCGGACCGGGCCACGTGCGTAACCCCACATCGACCCATCTGTGGAAAGCCCGCGGAGTCAGCCAACGCACGTTGCTGGCCCTGGCGTTCTTCGCCCGCGCCTCGGGAATCGCGATCACCTCGCCGTGCCGGCCGACCGCCGATCGCATGACCACCGGGCTCACCGCGATGTGTCCGTGGGCCGTCGCCCACCCGTAGAGGCGGGTGACCGCCGCGAGGCCCCGGTTCCACCGGTCCGGACCCACCTTGTTCGGGTTTCTCGGAGACCGGGTCCGCCAGTCCTCGAAATCCCAGAGATCGTCTGCCGTGGCCTGGGTCCAGACCTTGCCCCGGGCCCACAAAAAGTTGAACAGCACGCAGTAGTCCGTCGCATAGTTCCGCTTCGTCTCCGGCTCCAACCGCGCGAACGACGACCGGCAGAGGTACGTGCCCAGCAACTCGTCGATCCGGCAGTCCGGCGACAACAAGATCGGGTCTCCCGGATGGATCCCCATGCGCTCCTCCCTTTCCGACAAGTCCGTCCAGTCCGCCAACTCCGGCACGCGATCGGGTTCGACGACCCGCTTGTCCGGCACCCAGTACACACGCCAACCAGGCACGTTCACCCCTGTTAGATCCGCTTCAACACGTAGATCCAACAGGGAAGACGTCCACTACGAGCAGCTTGTGCGCCAGGCGCGCGAGCTGCACGAGGATCCGACGGTGTACGCCGGACGCGTCTTGGCCCAGGAACTCGACAAGGCGCGGTTCCTCGGAGGCAGTGCTCTCTTCCTCAGCACGCCCGGTGTCCGGCGAGGAGTTCGCCAGCCGGTTCGGCCCGCAGCCCGGCGCGGCCGCGTCCGCGGCGTAGGGCGGGCAGCGACGTAGTGGATCTCTTGGTAGTGCCGTCCTAGCCCGGCACCGGCGAGACCCTAAGCTCCGTCCGGTGGAGACGTTGCTGATCATCACGGCTGCCGCCTTGTGGGGCTGCGGCGCGGGCGTACTCATATCCCGTCCCGCGTACCGGTTCTCCGTGCCGCCCGGGGGGCCCTGGCGATCGGCCTGCCCTGCCGGCCATCCCCTCACCGGAATCGGCAACGGCTGGCTGGGGCGTGCTCGCTGCGCCGCCGGGCACGCCTACGGGCCGAGCACGTTCTCCGTCGTGTCCGTCACGGCCGTGGTCTGCGCGCTGCTGGCAGCCGTCACCGGAGCCCGCCCCGAGCTGGTGGTCTGGCTGCTGCTCGCCCCGGCCGCCGTGCTGCTCGCCACCGTCGACTTCGCGGCGCATCGGCTGCCCGACGTGCTCACCCTGCCGCTCGCTGCGGCCGCGCTCGCCTTGCTTGGCGTCGCCGCGGTGCTGCCCCGCGCCGGCGGCAGCTGGACGGCCGCGTTGCTCGGCTCCCTCATCCTGGGGGCCCGCTACTTCGTGCTCTTCCTGCTCAGCAAGGGCTTCGGGTTCGGCGACGTAAAACTCGCCCTCGTCCTGGGCGCTGTCTTGGGCTGGTACGGCTGGCCGATCGTCCTGGTCGGGACGTTCGCTGGGTACCTGTTCGGCGCGCTGTACGGGATCGGCCTGATGCTCGCGGGCCGGGCCGACCGTACGAGCAGGATCCCGTTCGGCCCGTTCCTGCTCGCCGGGACGCTGGCCGGCGTGCTCCTGGGCTCCCACGCCTCCTGAACCCCGGCTCCTGGAGCCAAGGGGCCGCTGGAACGGGTGTTTTGTACTGATGGTGCACAGGGCCGGCTTCGTGCTGACTAGCCTGGGATCGCGCCGTCGCGGGCGGCTGCACGGTGAGAGGAAGTCGATGACCGATCAGACAACCAGGTCTCATGCCAAGGCGGACCCCAGCACCCTGACGTTGGAATTCCGGCATGTCCACCGGCTTATCGATCCCTCCGCGGAGGGCGAGCAGACCTGGCAGATCTCCCTCCTCGCCGACGACGAGACGGTGGCCCGTGTGCGTGCGACGCGCGGCCTGTACTGGAAGGCCCACAACCTTCACGAGCGCATCGCCGACGAGCAGTCCTTCCCCGCAGTGGTGGCGGAACAACTCTTCGACACCCAAGGCCAGTTCACTCCGGAGTACGAGAACTTCGTCGACCTGCCAGGCAACGTCCTCGTGGTCGACGACCTCCACATCGCCGCGCCCTGGGATGACCCCTGGATCGTCGCCGGGCTGACCTCCAGCATCATCGACCGGCTGACCGACAACCAGTACGCGGTGGTCCTCCCCCGTGTCTCCGGCGACACGGAGACGGCCCTCCTCACGGAGGCCGCCGTCCTGCTGAGCGCCGAACCGTTCTCCGACGAACTGCTGATCATCGACACGTCGCTCGCCGCCCCCGAAGAGGCCGCGCACCGTGTCCGCGCGCAGCTGCGCTCCCGCGCCCGCTACGGCGGAGCCGATCCCTTCAGCGAAGACTGGGACGAAGAGGACGACGAAGGGGAGGAGGTCCTCACTGCGCGCACGCGAGCGGTGCTGCACCTGGCCCTTCAACAGCTGTCGGACCAGGCGTGGCAGGAGGTGTCCACGCTGGGGGACCAGCCGGTCCAGCGGAGCGCGGGCGGCCTCTTCGGTTCGCTGCCGCGGGTGACCTGGAACCAAGGCGGCCCCTGGCGGCGGCAGATGGCCCAGGCCTTCGACGACCTGGCCGCCGACTGCTCGTCCAACGCCGAGGTCGAACCGCGCAGCACCGGAGAGGAGATGGCCCTGCACCTCGGCATCGCCCGCGCCCAGGACTTGACGCGCAACCGGCCGCGGCTCGTGTCCGAAGCCGTGGCGGCCCTGCCCGAAGACCGCCGGGATTTCGACTGGGATGCCTGCGCCGATGACCTTTTCCAGGATCACGACGTGTTGATGCTGTTCGACAACACCCTCGACGGGATCGAGGACCCGAGCAACGGCATCCATCAGGCCATGGGCATGGTCAACCTCGCCCCGAACGAGTGGTTCGCCCCGTTCGACTCCGACCAGGGTCGCGACCCCGATCGCGGCTTCCGGAACCCGTGACCGCAGCCCGCTGCCGAGTGGGCCGTACGTCGTGGCATGGGCCGGGACCGGAGCCAGGGGCGGCCGCAGGTCACTGAGTGGAATGCCACCAGCTGCGCAGGGGCGCGGCACCCGCGCCTTTGGCGAGGGAACCGTCGGGGTTGCGGTCGGGCATGCCGACGAGCTGCCGCTCGATCGGGCTGAGGGCGGGATCGGCGAGCAGGTCGGTGGCTGGGTCGTCGACCGGGTGGAGCCACCGGTAGCCGTACTGGAGCATCAGGGCGATGCGGGGACGGCCCGAGAGGTTGATGCCGCTGGCGTGCCAGGTGCGGTTCTCGAACAGCACGGCGTCGCCGTCCTTGAGGTCGGGCGTGAGCGCCCCGACGGGATCGGCCGCGCCGTCGGGGATGCCGGGTTCCTCGGTGAGGAGGTGGCTGCCCGGCAGGAACATGGTGAGCCCGCAGTCGCCGGTGATGGGGTGAGGTAGTGGGCGACCTTGATGGCCATGCGCGGCGTGTGGTCGAAACCGAGGTCGGCGGTCACGCCGTACATGTCTCGGTGCCATCCGGGGCGTTCGGGGGTGCGGATGGTGCGCGGCGGGCCGGAGGGCAGGGCGATCAGGTGGGCGGAGAGCAGGTGCAGGTTGGGGCTCAGCAGGCCGACGACGGTCGGGAGGGTGCGGGGGTTGGCCAGCAGGGGCAGGAAGGCGCGATGGAGGTTGAGGCAGCCGCGGAAGCCGTCTTTGCCGTCGCCTCCTTGGTCGCGGCCGCGGGTGATGTCGCTGGAGAGGAGCTGCTCGGCGGCGTTCAGCAGACTCGTGCGGAGAGCTGGGTCGATGGCCTGGCGGATGACGGCGTAGCCGTCGCGGTCGAAGGCGTTGAGGATGGCCGGGTCGGGCTGGCGGGGCGGGGTGAGGTTGGTGGTCATGATGCGGTGGCCTCCGTCGGAAGCAGGGTGTGGGTGGCGAGCTGCCACAGGCTGTCGTCGTCGAGGCGGCAGTGGGTCAGGAGTTGTGCCTGGGTGAGGGGGCGGCCGGGGTCGCGGTAGCCGAGCACGGTGAGGCGGGCGCCGGGATGGCGGGTGCCGAGCAGGGCGTGGACGTCGGATGGGTAGCCGGTGGTGGCCAGGATGACGGGCGCGCGGGTGCCGAAGTGTTCGGTGAAGGCCTTTTCGGTCAGGGCGAGGGGGCGGGTGCCGGCTTCGGCCAGGGCGGTGAGGTCGTGTATGTGGACGTAGCGCAGCCGCAGGTGCGGGTGTTCGGTGCGCAGGCGGCGGGCGAGGGTGGTGAGCCGTTCGGCGGGCAGGTCGCCGGCGGAGGCCAGGACGAGGTCGGGCTCGCCGGGGTCGGGGTGGCTCAGGTGCGGCCAGCGGGCGATGCCGTGGCGCAGTTCCTCGTCGAGGGTGTCCAGGGGGTGCTGGGGTGTGGGGTGTTTGCCGGCGATGACGAGGGTGCAGCGCTCGAGCTTGCGCAGGGCGAAGGTGAGGGCCGCGGCTGTGCGGGCGGGGTCGGCGGGGGTGAGGACGTGGACGGTGGGGTCGCCGGTGGCCAGCAGGGCGGAGGTGAGGGCGGGGTTTTGGTGGGTGTAGGTGTTGTGCCAGCCGAGGCTGGTGAGCAGGTGCACGATGCTGGGCAGCGGGCCGAGCTGGGCATGGCGGCGCAGGGCCCGGTGCTTGAGCTGCTGCTGGATGAGGCTCGCCGTGATGGGGGCGAACGCCTCGTAGCCGACGATGAGGGCGTCCCGGCCGGTCTCGGTGTAGCCCTGGGCCCAGGCGTGGCAGATCTCCTCGCTGAGGATCTCGACGACCCACGGGAGGGGCTGCCCGTGTTCGTTGGTCAGGTCGATGCGGTTGGAGGCGAGTTCGTCGGGGCTGAACACTCGGAACGGGCCCTGGCCGGCGCGGGCGCGGAGTACCGCCGGGATGGCTTGCGGGAAGGGGCGGTTGGTCGCTGCTTCGGCGACGTGGGTGCTGGCCGCGATGCAGCCGCGCGGCGGCTCGAGCACCCTCTGCTGGGCGGGGACGGTGGGCAGGGCGGCCAGCAGCAGGGTGCGCGGGCGGCCGTCGGGGGTCAGCAGCCGCCCGGGCCGGTAGGAGGTGAGCCACCGCTCCAGAGCGGTGAACTCCTCCGGGCATTGCGCCGGTCGCGCCAGCGGCGTCTTGTGGACGGCCGGGGTCCCGGCGATCGGGCGGCCCGCGACGTGAGTGGGAGCGCCGTGGCCCTTGCCGAGGGTCAGGACGAGAACGCTGGCCGGGCCGGGTGTGCCGAGCGGGCGGGCGGCCTCAAGAGCGTCGGTGAGGGCGCGGCGAAGGTCAGCGATGCTGTGGCCGTCGCTGTAGAAGGGCCGGTGGCCGAGGCCGGTGAAGTAGGCGTCGAGTTGGGGGCGGGTGAGCGTGGACAGCAGGCTCGGGCCGCCCATCTTCTGTCCGTTGAGGAGGACGACGGGCAGGACGGTGCCGTGGCGGCCTGTGCCGGCCAGGGCGCGGGCGGCGAGCCAGGCGGCGGCGGTGGTGCCGGTCTCGCATTCGCCGTCGCCGATCAGCGCTACGGCCAGGCGGTGGGGGGCGTCCAGGACGCTGCCCTGGGCGATGGCGAGAGCGGGGCCGAGCTGCCCGCCGGTGTGCGGTTGGCCGGGGATGAGGGGGGTGATCTCGCCGCCGAGGTCGGTGGGGAATCCGGTCACGAGCGTGTACAGGCCTTCGGCGCTGTGGGCGAGTTCGGGGTGGGCGGCGCCGAGGCGGCCGGTGAGATAGGCGTGGGCCAGTGCCGACGGTCCGGCGTGGCCGGCGCCATGCAGGACGAGGACGTCGTGGGTGTCGGGCACCGTCTTCTGCAGGGGACCGAGGGCGGCGAGGACGCGGTTGACGGGCGGGCACACGCCCCAGTGCCCGGCCGGGCGGGGCTTGATGTCGGCCCGGGTGAGGGGACGCTCGAGAAGCGGGTTGTCCCGCAGGTAGAGCTGGGCGAGGCACAGATAGTCCAGGGCGTCGGCGACGGCGGCCACCGAGGTGTCGGGAACGGTCTGTGCCGTGGCACGGGCCAGGTCAGCCCACATCGGATGCTCCCTCGGTCAGGGCCGCGGCGATGGCCCGGGGATGGACGGTTCCTTCGCGGTGCAGGCGGGCGCTCTGGCCGTGGGGGCAGTCGACGATCGTCATGTGCCGGCCGTGCGGGCAGATCCCGCCGTCGACGACGGCGGCAATGTGGCCCCCGGTCTGCGCGTTGAACGCGGCGACGTGGTCGGCGGTGAGCGCGGGGTGGTCGTCGGCCGTCGCGGCCGGGGTGGAGATGCTGCATGCGGCCGCGGACAGCGGCTCGCCGGTCAGGCGGAGCAGCTGTCCGAGGATGCCGTCGGGGCAGCCGACGAGTGCGGGGGCGCCGATGGCGGGCAGCCGGGCCGCGTCCGCCCGCCACGGCAGGCGCAGTGCCACCTCGCCCGGCCATAGGTGCTGGGCGAGGGCGCACGCATCCCTGCTGAACAGGAAGCGCGCCTGGGCGGTGGGTAGGGCATCGAGGAGGAGCAGCAGCGGCTTGTGCTCGGGGCGCTGCTTGATGCGCAGGATGGTCGCGGCCGCTGCCGGATCGGCGGCGCGGGCGGCCAGCATGTACCAGCGCGGGGTGGGCACGGCCACCACGGCGCCGCTGGTGAGCAGTTCGGCTGCCGTGTCGAGCTGGGTGGTGGTCAGGATGTCCATCAGGGCTCCCGCTCGGCTTTCGGCGTCAGGAGCCGGGGTGGGTTTCGGCGGCCAGGGCGGCGAGCCCGGGATACTCCAGCCACGGATCGGTGAGGGCGGCCTCGGCGAGGCGGGCATGGTCGGCGTGCCGGATGCGGAAGTAGGCCATCACCCGGGGCACCGGGCTGGTGTTGATGCCGACGCGGTGCGGCACGAGGTGGTGCATCACGATGACGTCGCCGGGTCGGGCGGTCAGCGCGGTGCCCTCCTGGCGGGCGATCTCGTCCGGGGTCTGCGCTGCCTGCCCGCGTGTCCATTCCTCGGCGAAGTAGCGGGCCATGCGCTGGTGGCCGCCGGGCAGATAGTGCAGGGCGCCGGCCTCGCCGGTGGCGCTGCCGGACAGGACGACGCCGGCGATCAGGGTGAAGGTGTTGAGGTCCTCGGGATGCAGGTGGGGGCACGAAACTCCGTCGACGTGCATCGCTTTGACCGGCTGCTCGGCGCCGTCCGGTAAGCGGATCTGGATCTGTGCCGTGGTGACGGGGATGGCGGGAGCGGGATGGAGTAGCTGGGTGACGAGCTCGTGCAGCCCGCCGTCGTGAAACAGGCCGAGCAGGTCCGGATGGCTGGCGAGGTCGGGGGCGAAGGTCTGGTTGGTGTACGCGGTCAGCCGGGTGGGGTCGTAGTGCTCGCGCATCCAGGTGTCGACGAGATGGGCGGCGGGCTGCAGGAGCTCGTCGGGAATCATCCCGCGGCGTATCAGGACGCCATCGGCGACGAAGGCGTGCAGTTCGTTGAGGGTGACCGGGGCGGGAATCGGCATGGCGAACCTCCGGGAAGCGAGTCGAGGAGGGCGGGGACGGCGGGTCCCCGCCCGTAGGCGTTGCAGGGTCAGGGACGGCGCGCGATCAGGACGTCGAAGCGCGCGTGCTCGATCAGGCCGCCCGCGTCGGTGTGTTCGCTCAGCAGGGCGAGGGCACGCTCCTCGAACTCCTGCAGTCGGTCACCGAACAGGGGACGGGAGGCGAAGGACGTCGAGTACAGGTAGCCGATGACCGTCTGCGGGGTCCAGGGCCGCTCGACGTCGATGGCGTGCTCCTCGATGTGGGCGAACGCGGACTCGGCGAGGATCTCCCGGTAGGGACGGTCGTGCGCCGCGTACGTCTTGTCCTTGCCCGCCCGGCGTGCGGTGCCGGTGTATTCCTGGATGAGGGACCGTAGGGCGTCCGTCCATGCCGAGCGGGCCGTCCAGAGGCTGCCGTCTCCCATGACGACGACGGCGGCGTCCTTGGCCGTGCAGCCATCGAGGAGCGACAGTACCGCCGGCTGGTCCATCCAGTGGAAGGCGCGGCAGACGGTGACCATGTCGGCCGCCCAGTCGGCGTGGGGCGGGACGAACTGCTCGGCTGGTTTGTTGTGCAGACGGATCGTCGTGTCGGGCAGGCCGGCCAGAGCCTTGTCGGCTTCCGCCAGCATGCCGGGGTCCCGTTCGACGACGTCGATCTCGGCGAAGGCCTCATGCAGGGCGGCGGGCACCTGCCCCGTTCCCGATCCGAGGTCGAGGAGCACCGGGTGCTGCTTGCCAGCGACCGTCTGGCTGAGCAGGCGGACGGCAGCCGCGGGGATACCGGGCCGGTAGGTGGCGTAGTAGGGGGCGGTGTCAGCGAACTCGCTCATGATGTTCTCCTCGTGGTGGTGGGCGAGGCCTTAGATGGCCTGCTCGATGTGGGTGACCGCCGTGTCCAGGTCGGGAACGGTGCGCACCCGTCCGGGATGGGCGGCCAGCAGCCGCCGGGCCTCGGGGCCTGGGGTAGCTGAAGTGATCCACAGCGCTTGTGCGCCGGCAGCGAGAGCGCCTTGCACGTCGCAGGCGAAGTTGTCGCCTACGTGCAGGACCTCGGACGCCGGAACGCCATGGAGGGCGGCCACCGTTAGTACAGCCTGCGGATCGGGCTTGGCGAATCCGAGTCGCCAGGACGGGTAGTGGCCGGCGAGATGCGGTGCCAGTAGCGCCGCCAGGTCGCAATCATTTTCGTCCCAGTATGTGACGTTCGACAGGGTGACCACCGGCACGCGGCGCGCGATCCGGGCGACCGCATCGCGGGCGCCGGGCCACAGGGTGAAGGGCTCGGGCCGGTGCTCGTAGGGGAACGCGGCCGGATCCACCTCCAGGGCCTGGCAGAGCGTCCGGATCGCGGCGGTGTCCTCGGGAGGGACGTGGTGCAGGTGTTGCTGAACCAGCTGCTTCGCCTGCTCTTGGGGCAAGGGGGAGAGCGCGGCCAGCCGCTGGGTGAGCGTGGTCCCGGTGGGGGCGCCGAGGGTGTAGCCGACGTCCAGGCTCACCAGCCGCACGCGGTTCGCGTTCACCGCGCCTCCGCAAGGGCCGTGATGATCGCGTTGATCCGCTGCTCTCGCACCGGGCTGCCCTCCCGGGCTTCGGCGAGGAAGGTCAGCAACTGGCGGGCCTCCGGCTCGCTCCATGCGCCCGTGTCGATGCCCGCCGCCGCGGCGGCCAGGGCAAGGTCCTCGGGGATCAGGGGCGGCCGCCATCCGTGCGGCAGCATCAGGGTGCCGGTGAAGGCCTGCCCGTCGTGGGCTGCGGGCAGGTCCTGGCCGGGCAGCGGGGACAGGACGGTGACGTCGTCGAAGGTGAGGATCCGTACCTGCAGGCGGTGCGGCACCGGGGCGTCGCCGAGGACGAGCGTCGCGGTGAGGAAGGTGGCGTGGCCCGTCAGCCGCTCATCGAGGACGAACAGATGCGTGCGGCCGCGGCGTTCCTGCTGCGTGCCGGTAACCGGCAAGTCGCCGGTGCTGGCCGGTGCCATCAGCAGCGCACCTCCAGCCCCAGCCCCGGGCTCTCGGGCAGGGCGGCCCAGCCGTCTTCCGGCACGACCGTGCCCGACAGAACTTGCTGCCGCTTCGGCTCCCAGACCACCTGGTACTCCACCGGCCCGGCCAGGTACGGGAAGGCCGCGGCGACGTGCAGGGCGGGCAGGAACGCCCGACCGTGCAGGTGGACCGGCGCGCCGGCCTGCTCGGCCAGCGCCATCCAGGTGCAGGCTTCGGTGATACCTCCGCACCACGCCACATCGAAGTTGAACGCGGCCGGCCCGAGCTCCAGCAGTTCCCGGGTGTGGGCCGCGTCGCTGACGCGTTCGCCGAATGCAACTGGAAGCGGGCACTGTGCGCGCAGTTCGCGGTAGGCGGTCCGCTCGGTACGCGGCAGAGGATCCTCGACCCACCGAACGGCGCCCGGCGGCAGCAGGGACGCCAGGCCGGCCGCGATCTCCACGTCCCAGGTGCCCAGCGCGTCCAGCGCGACAGGGGCGTTCGCCCAGGAGGCGGCGCGGCCGGCCAGCGCGGCCATCTGCTGCACGTTCTGGCTCCGGCGCATCGACCATTTGGTGAACGCGAATCCCTGGACGGCGGTGCTGCGTACGGCCTCGGCGGCACCATCGTGCTCGAGATCCAGGGAGAGCCATGATCCGTACACCGGCACGCGGGATGCCGGGGTCTCAGTCAGCAGGGCGGCCACGGGCAAGCCGGTGAGCTTTCCGTGCAGATCCCACACCGCGCAGTCCACCGCGCCCGCCGCCCAGCGGCCCAGGCCCGCCCCGTGCGGGCCAAGTCGGGCCAGCAGCCGCGCAAGGAGCCCGGCGTGGTCCGACACCCGGCAGCCGATGACGGTGCGGCCCAGACCGGCGGCGACCAGCGCAGCTGGCATCTCATCCACCGGCCCGAAGACGCCGGTCATCCCGGCCGCCCTGGCGACGACCGCATGCCGGCTGTCGCCCTCCTGGAACGGGCCGGTCACCGATTCGGGCAGACACACGACGCGCACGTCGTCGATGACGACGTCAGCCGCGCGCATCGAGCAGTTCCTGGCCCGCGTAGGTGAAGTACCACAGCGGCCGGTAGCACTCCCAGCCCACCGGCCGCAGTCCGGTCGGCGCCATGGCCTGCTCAATCGCCTGTCGGGCGGCCAGGTAGTAGTCGAGGGTCTCGGCTCCCGCCACCCGCAGGCCGGCCATCAGCGGGGTGTGGGCCTGGAACACCTGGAAGTTCGGGAAACAGGTCGACACCTCCGCCATCGCCCCGATGCCTTCGACCATGCGGTCCATGGGGTCCAGGCCGACGATGTACGTGTAGGACGTGTCCAGTCCGCGGGCCAGCGCGCGGGCCAGCAGATCCGGCATCTGCTCCGGCAGCAGGCTGGCCTTGGTGTCCTTGAGCATCACCGGGCGGCGGGTGAAGCACTCCGCGGTCAGACGGAGCACGAACGGGGTGACCTGCTCGGCCAGGGCGTCGAAGGCCGCGTCCGTGCGCAGCACGGAGGTCAGGAACCCGATCCTGGCCGTGACGCCGGCGCGGGTCAGCGCGGCGCGCAGAGAGACCAGGTGGGACAGGGCGGCTTCCTCCCGCTCGAAACAGCCGGTCGAGACGGTGACTTCCGTCAGTTCGGAAAGGTCGTGGCGGGGGTGCTGCTCGACGAGGGCTAGGAGCTGTCTTCAAATGTCACGCCCACATCAGGAGCGAGGCGAGGGTGACGGCTGCCTCGTAGGACTCGGCGGTCTTGTCGTAGCGGGTCGCAATGCCGCGCCACTGCTTGAGCCGGTTGAAGCACCGTTCCACGACGTTGCGCCGCTTGTAGAGCTGCTTGTCGAAGCTTGGCGGGCGCCCGCCCCTGCTGCCGCGCCGGAGCCGGTTGCGGACCTGGTCGGCCCGCTCGGGGATGGTATGGCCGATGCCGCGACGCCGCAGCCAGGTACGTATCGCTCGGGAGCTGTAGCCCTTGTCGCCCAGCACGTGAGCGGGCCGCACCCGGGGCCGCCCCGGCCCGAGTCGGGGCACCCGGATCGCCTCCATCACGGCGGTGAACTGCGTGCAGTCGTTGGTGTTCCCGCCCGTGAGGGTGAAGGCGAGCGGACGCCCGAAAGCGTCGCAGGCCAGGTGAATCTTGCTGGTTAGGCCACCCCGCGAGCGTCCGAGGCAGGGGCTGCGGCGCCCCCTTTTCGGGCCCCGGCGGCATGCTGGTGGGCACGTACGACGGTGGAGTCGACCGACACCAGCCACTCGATGTCCCCTGCCGCATCCGCCCGTGCCTGCGCGGCACGGAGCATCCGTTCGAAGGTGCCGTCCAGAGCCCACCGGCGAAAGCGGGTGTGCAGCGACTGCCACGGCCCATACCGCTCAGGCACGTCCCGCCAGGCCGTGCCGGTGCGGAACTTCCACACGATCCCGTTGAGCACCCTTCGATCGTCCAACCGCTTCCGCCCCCGCAAGGACGCAGGCAGCAGCGGCCGAACGAACTCCCACTCCTCATCGGACAGTTCATGGCGACGTATCACCCGACCATGATCCACCACTCAAGATCAATTGAAGACACGACCTAAGGGCTGTCCCGTAACTGCTGCTTGCCACCGGCGCTGCGCCTTTCCCCGTGCTGGGTTCCCTTGAGCGCGGGGACGTTGTCAGTGGGCGAGGGCACACTGACGTGCATGATCACCTCTTCATCCACCGCAGACGATGCCTCCGGCTCCTCCCTTGTCTGGGTGGAGTCGATGGGCGGCCCTTTGATCGTCGTTCCCGTCTCCGCCCTGGCCTTCTGGGGCGGGTGTACGGAGAGTGGACTTATGGCGGGAGACGCCACCGCCGCAGACGACTACGACCGGGCCTGCGCGGTGGACGATCTGGCTGGTGTGATCCCCCTCGACGAGAACGGTGTCCAGGCACTGGTGCTGGCGGACGAGCCGGCGACCAGCTGCTATCTGCCCCAGCACCGAGTGTTCCTGCGGTGGCGCGCCGCCGAAACCGAGGCCGGATTGAGAGCCGCGGCGGACACTGTGCTTGTAGACCCGGCCACAGTGTGGGAGGAGTGCGGCACCTGGGTATCGGACGGTCCGGCCGTGCTCATGGACTCCGCCGAAGCGGGTTCCGACCTGGGCGTTGAGTACCCCCACGGCGGGATGCCCGCCCAGGCACCGGTCCCACTGCCCGCCGGCCGCTGGAGGGTCCGCGCCGCCCAGACCAAGGTGGACGAGGAGAACTGGGTCGGCCTGGTCCAGCTCCTGCCCGCCGAATCCTGAACGCCGGGTGCGGTCAGTCGCGGCGCGCAAGGTCGTGCAGATGGGCGATGCCGAGCATCGCGTGGTGCACACCATCGCCTGAGGCGGCCGTCGCGCAGGATCTTCCAGGTCTTCAACCGGGCGAAAGCATGCTCGACCCGAGCGCTGACCATGCGGTGAGATGCTGTCGTAGCGGACGGCAGCCCAGCGCATGAACTCCAGGCTGTTAGCGTTGTTTTTTCCGCGAGAACTACCGGGACCCCTCCCAGGTACGCGAGTCTCAGCAGCACGACCGATCATCATGCCGCGCCAACGGGCGCCGCGCGATACCGGCGACTCGATCGGCCTCAGCCAACGCCGAAACCCGATCCCACCTGCGTGGATGAGTACTCGGCAAGGGCACCGTCCCGTGCTGCTCCGGGAACACGGCCACGGGAGGAGGATTGGGGGGCGCTCCTGACTGAGGTCTCCCGGCCGTCAGGCGCGCAGCAGGGTGACGGTGCGCCCGGAGGGCGTGGTCTGCTGCGAGAAGGCGGTGCGCTCGTGGACCGGGGCTGCCTGCGGGCGGGTGTCGAAGACGACGAGGGTGCCCGTGGGCAGCTCCATGCGGTCCAGGTAGTCGTCCAACTGCGCCAGCCCTTCGGCGAGGGGGTCGGTGCGGCCCTGGCGCCACACCTTAAGCTCCAGCGCCTCGCGCTGCACCGTCCGCGAACCGTCGGCAGCGGTGTAGGGCTGACGGATCAGCAGGTCGACCCGGCGGCGGCCGACCCCGTACTCACGGTCGATGAAGCCCGCCCCGTTCACGATCCGGTGCAGGTAGGCCATCATCACCAGCTGCGCCGCGGCCTCGGGGTAGGTCGAGGCGGTGGCCAGGATTTCGCCGTTCTCCCGCCAGAACTCCGCGAACGAATGCAACAGCTTGTCCATGTCGATCCGGCCGTCCGGCAACCGGAAGCTGCTTGGGGCGTCGACGACCTGGCTCTCCGTGTTGTTTCCCAGGACGCGGACGATGACTTCCTTGTAGATCGGGTTGGCCACCCTCACCGGCGTGTCCGGGGCGACAAGGCCCAGGTCGCGCACGTAGGCCAGGTCGTCGTCGTAGGTGTCCGTCGGCAGCAGCAGCTCACCGGCGATCAACGGCTGGATGATCCGGCGCACCCGGTCCTCGCCCAGGCGCGCGGCCAGCGAGTCCAGATGCGTCGCCCGGGCCAGGATCAGCCGCTCCTTCGCCTCGTCCACGTGCTCGGCCGTGACCGGCTCTGACAGCGGAACCCGCATCCGACTGGTGATCTCATAAGCCAGCGCGTTGACCAGCCAGGGCTGGCCCTGCGTGCACCAAAAGGCGCGCCGGACCGCGTCCAGGGTGAACTCCTGACCGGTCTCCGTGATGTGCTGCCCGTACAGCTCGGCGACCTCGGCCTCGGTGAAGTCACCCAACCGCAGCGAAGCGACCTTGATGTTGAACGGACTCGACGTCCCCAGCCTGCCCGCATCCCCGCCCGAGGCCGCCTTGTAGTCACGCACGTCCCGCAGCCCGCACAACGCCACCGCGTGCGGGAACTGATCGCGTACGTCGGTATAGCCGTCCCGCAGCTGACGGAGCACACTGCGCAGACTCTGCCCCTGCAGCGCGTCAATCTCGTCGAAGACCAGCACCAGCGGACGCGGACAGCTCCGCGCCCACTCCATCAGTCCCCGCTTGAGCCGGGCCCCAGGCGCGTCATCCGGCCACGGGCTCGGGGGAGCCAGCTCGTCCGGCAGCCCGGCCGCCTCGGCGGACTGCCGGATCGCGCTCAGCACCAGCAGCTCCGCCCGCTCGATGTCCTGATCCGCGGCCTCGGCCATCTCGCAGGAGAAACGCAGCGCCGCGTACCGGCCCGAGGCCGTCAGGTCCCGGGCCATCGCCGCCAGCGCCGTGGTCTTGCCGGTCTGCCGGGGCGCGTGCACCACGAAGTACTGGCCTTGGTCCACGATCTCGCGGGCCTGCGGCAGCCGCTCCTGGGCCGACAGCATGTAGTGGCGCGTGGGGAGGCACGGCCCTGCCGTGTTGAAGTAGCGCACGGCACCCACGCTATCCGACAGCACCGACAACCTTCAGGCGCGTGGGACGTCGGAGGTCTGCCACGGCGGAGCTGTCGCGGATCCACGGCT